>JANTFJ010000007.1 GCA_024763495.1 Desulfobulbaceae bacterium
GCCGCCATGTGCCCGTTTCAACGCTCGCGATAATACATCAGGTATATCGCGGCGTTTAAACGGGTGCAGGGTGGTGTTCATGGAGCGCTTACAAATATTCAGTGCCGATCGTTGCTAACTGCTCACAGGACACCGAATCTTTCGCAAGCAGGCTGACCTAAGTTATGACTAATACGCTGCGCCAGCCTGCTTGCAAAAATCTCCGGCACCCTGTAGTTACAATTAGGGTGGATAGCTAAATCAGGTAACTTATCCCTGTGAGCAGTTACTAAAAAAAAGACATTGTTACTGTTTTCATTTTTCTATTTTACAAGGATATTCGAAAATTTTTTAATTGACAAAACGTCATCAGCAAGTTTATTATTGTTATCTTTTGTTATGTTATTTCGCTAACGGCCTTATTTCCAGGGCCGTTTTTTTTAATTCTCCCAAATACCATAAGGCACTTTCCTGCGCATTTCATGCGTATATATGTATTATGGCTAACAACATTTAGCAGAGCAAGTTATGAAGAAGAAAGATCTGGAGAAATTACGCAATATCGGGATAAGTGCCCATATTGATTCCGGGAAAACCACCCTGACAGAACGTATCCTCTTTTACACCCAGAAAATACACGCAATTCACGAAGTACGCGGCAAAGATGGCGTTGGCGCTACTATGGATTCCATGGAGTTGGAAAAAGAACGAGGCATTACAATTCAGTCAGCGGCAACTTATTGTAACTGGAATGGATATGATATCAATATAATTGACACGCCTGGACATGTTGATTTCACCATTGAAGTAGAGAGGGCACTACGTGTGCTGGACGGTGCAGTACTTATTCTATGTTCAGTCGGCGGAGTACAGTCCCAGAGCATCACTGTTAACCGTCAAATGACCCGCTACAAGGTGCCGAGAATCGCATTTATTAACAAATGTGACCGTACTGGAGCCAACCCGTTACGCGTCAAGGATCAACTCCGGGACAAACTTGGTTTAAACGCTATTATGATGCAGATCCCAATTGGCCTTGAGGGTGATATGGAGGGAGTAATTGACCTGGTTTCAATGCAGGCCCTTTATTTTGACGGGGACAATGGAGAACATCTTCGTTATGAAGAAATCCCTGACAATCTTCGGAATGAGGCTGAAAAATTTCGAGAGGAAATGCTTGACGCAGCCTCTATGTTTTCCGATGAATTGATGGAAGCTGTTCTTGAAGGTGAACCAACAGTTAACATGATTAATGAAGCCGTTCGCCAGGGAACAATCAGCCTGGAAATTACCCCTGTTTTCATTGGCTCAGCCTATAAAAACAAGGGGGTACAACCATTGCTTGACGCTGTGGCCGATTACCTGCCAAATCCTATGGATATCGAAAATACGGCTCTTGATCTGGATAATGAAGAAGAAGAGATTATTCTTTCCTCTGATCCTGATGATCCCCTCGTAAGTCTTGCTTTTAAGCTGGAAGACGGCCGTTATGGACAATTGACCTACATTCGTATCTATCAGGGCATCATGACCAAAGGTGATACTATTATTAACTCCAGAACAGGCAAAAAAGTCAAGGTCGGACGCCTGGTACGCATGCACTCCAACGAGATGGAGGAAATAGAGCAAAGCGGTCCGGGCGACATCATTGCTCTGTTCGGCGTGGACTGTGCCTCCGGAGACACTTTTGTGGCTAAGGAAATTAATTATTCCATGAGTTCCATGCATGTTCCGGCCCCGGTTATCTCCCTGGCCATTGTGCCTGAGGACAACAAGGCCCAGATTAACATGTCCAAGGCTCTAAATCGCTTTACCAAGGAAGATCCGACCTTTAGAAGCTATGTGGATCACGAGACTAATGAAACAATTATTTCCGGCATGGGCGAGCTTCATCTTGAGGTTTACATTGAACGGATGAAACGTGAATATCATGCTGATGTTGTGGTTGGTGCGCCTCAGGTCGCCTATCGTGAAACTATTACCAAGAGAGCGGAATTCAATTATACCCACAAGAAACAGACTGGTGGTTCCGGCCAGTTTGGACGAGTAGGCGGATACATGGAACCCCTTGAAGAGGGTGAATTCGAATTCGTTGATAAGATTGTCGGCGGCTCCATACCCAGAGAATTTATCTCTTCCTGCGAAAAAGGTTTTAACAAAAGCCTGGCCAAGGGAAAACTGGCAGGATTTCAGATTACTGGAGTTCGCTGCGTAATTAACGATGGTGCTTCACATTCGGTTGATTCCTCTGATGTAGCCTTCCAGCTTGCTGCAGTGGGAGCTTTCAAAGAAGGCTATCAAAAGGCCGGGCCAGTTTTAATGGAACCAATCATGAAGGTTGCCGTAGAAGGGCCGAGTGAATTTCAAGGCGGCATTATGGGCAGCTTGAACCAACGACGGGGAATTATCGTCGGCACCCTTGAAGAAGGTAACTATACTGCAGTTGAGGCCGAAGTCCCGCTTTCCGAGATGTTTGGCTACTCCACAGTTCTCCGCTCTCTTACCCAGGGCAAGGCCGAGTTTACTATGGAATTTGCCGCTTACCGCCAGGTTCCCAAGAGTGTAGCTGAAGAAGTAATAGCGGAAGCGCAAAAAAAAGAAAAATAGTAACTGTTCAGCTGCACTTCAGCTGCACGCGATAAGTCTGTCTCACATAGCATTTTAGTATGCTGCGCCAGCCTTATCACGCACAGCTAAAGCGCACGGAGTCTCACTTCGTTCGCTTACCTCTGAACAGTTACAGGTCGGTGGTTGGGGCGGTTTTCGCCCCTACCTGAATAGTTACGAAAAATAATTATTTTCCCGTAACCAGTTACAATTACAGTGGTTAGCGCAATTAAAGCGCTTACCCGGTGAGTAGTTATATCTTCCCTATAGTTACTGGGGGCTGACAACCAACCCGGCAAAGAGGAAAAAATTATCACTGTTTTCATGACTCTTTTTCAGGCGTAAGGCATGAACAGCTCCCGGTACCACCGGATTTAAGACAGGATAGTAAAAATGTTAAAAGAAGAATTAATCAACAGCAATCCCCTCCGCTCCCTCTGTTCTACTGAAAAGGCTGTATACGACCGCCGTGTCGGCCTGGTAATGGCAAGAGCCGGAGTCGGTAAAACCTCCCTGCTGGTACAAATTGCTTTAGACAACATGCTGCGCGGCAGAAACATTCTCCATGTCAGTATTGGTCAATCGCTGGATAAAACAAAAATATGGTATGAAGATATCTTTAACCATATTGTTGAAGGTCATGATCCCCATGATATAGCCTCGATCCGTGAAGATATGATCCGTCGCCGGATGATTATGACCTTTAATGCTGATATTTTCAGCGTATCCAAGCTTGAAGAACGGCTGCGTGATCTGGTCGACCAGCATATTTTCCATCCTGATTGTGTGCTGGTTGATGGTTTTGACTGTGCCTTGACAGATAAAAAGGAGCTGAACGCGATACGACAACTAATGGTTGACATGGACATGAATGTCTGGATAACTTCGCGCAGTCATCGTGACGATCAACGGGTCAGCAAATCCGGCGTTCCAGCTCCCTGCCATGAACTGGACAGTCTCTTTGATACGGTAATTGTTCTGGAGCCCAAACCGGAAGAAAAATCTATTGCCTTGAAACTAATTAAGGATACGGCAGACATTTCCAGCCTTACCGCTCACATTAACCTTGATCCTGCTACTTTGATGCTGAAAAAAGGATAAACGGGATTTTGCCGTGCAATTCAGACCCTGCATAGATCTGCATGATGGCCGGGTTAAGCAGATTGTCGGTTCAACTCTGTCCGATAACTGTTCTTCCGAGCTCAAGGTTAATTTTTCTTCAAGTCATCCTCCTGCTTATTACGCTGAAATGTATCGCCGGGATAATCTTACCGGCGGTCATATCATTATGCTCGGTCCCGATAATGAAAAGGCAGCCGCAGAAGCCCTGGCCGCCTGGCCCGGCGGCCTGCAGATCGGCGGAGGAATAAATATCGACAATGCCGTCCACTGGCTTGATAAAGGGGCTGCCGCTGTTATAGTCACTTCCTATGTCTTCCGGAACGGTAAAATAAACAGGGAACGTCTTCATTCTCTGGCAGAGAAAGTGGGACGGGACAGGCTGGTAATTGATCTCAGCTGCCGGAAAAAGGACGAACATTATTATATCGTCACTGACCGCTGGCAGAAATTTACCAGAGAAATAATCTCACCTGAAACTCTTGACTATTTTGCCGGCTTCTGCACGGAATTCCTGGTACACGCAGTTGACGTAGAAGGGCAATGCCGGGGAATTGAAATTGACCTGGCAGAAATGCTGGGCAAATGGGCCACCATTCCCACCACCTATGCCGGGGGGATCAAGAACATCGCTGACCTTGAACTGCTTAACACCCTGGGCCATGGACGGCTTAACGCCACCGTGGGCAGCGGCCTTGACATCTTTGGCGGCAATGCCATGACCTACTCGGAAGCTGTTGCCTTTCATTATCGACACAATTAATGCGCTGGTGGTATTTTCTTCTTCTCACTGGAGTTCTCTGTATAAGCACCTCCGCCATCCTGGTGACCCTGGCGGCTGCCCCGCCTACAGTTGCTGCTTTTTACCGTAATTTATTCGCCACGCTTATCTGGCTGATTCCCATCTTTAAAACCCATCCTTTTACGCCCCGTCTTTTTCAGCGAAACAGTGAAAAAAAGCATTGTGCCGCGAGTCTTTTTGCTCTGCTCGGCCTGTTTTTTGCCGCTGATCTCTGGGCCTGGCACCGATGCATAATCGCCCTTGGTGCCGGTCCTGCTACCTTGCTGGGAAATCTCCAGGTCCTGATTGTCTCCCTGCTGGCCATGTTCCTTTTCAAGGAAAAACTAAAAAAATATTACTGGCCCGGCTGCCTGCTCGCCTTGTTGGGCATAGCCATGCTTACCCTGACCAGGGGCATTGGCCAGTCAGTTATCATCGGACTGGCCTTAGGCCTGTTCACGGCATTGACATATTCTTTTTTCCTGATAATTTTAAAACTGTTAAACAGTTATCGGACAACTCCACAGCAGATTCTTTTCTGGGTTGCCTTTTGTACAGCCATTTTTCTTCTTGTCCCGCTCCTCCTCGAAGGACAATCCCTGGCCCTGACCACGACATCGCTGCTCTGGCTGCTGCTCCACGCTTTTATTTCGTCAGTAGCGGGCTGGTGGCTGATCATTACGGCCATGAATCATCTGCCGGTGTCAATTGCCTCTGCCCTGTTACTCCTGCAACCTGTTTTAACCAGCATCTGGGGAGAAATATTTCTTGGTCAGAGCTTAAGCCTGGTGCAGATCATCGGTATTATTCTTGCCATAGGTGGAATACGGCTGGCTGCAGGACAGACCGGTAAGAGGTAAGCGCTCCACGAACACCACCCTGCACGTGCTTCAACCCAGTGATATACCGATGTATTATCGCACGCACATGGCGGTGCTTATTTTTGCAAAATGCCTCGGAGTCTGGCGCTTACCTGATTTGAGAAAAAATGTCTATTATCGAACAACCTCCCAGGTGTACTTTGTTGAACATTATCGGCAAGAATAATAAAACACAAGAATTCAGAATGAACGAAAAAAATAAAACCAGACGGCCTGACATTGACCCTGAAAACCTGGAACTGCTGGCCCTCAAGATCAGGCCCGATCTTTACCGGGCCTTCAGGCGCTGTACCTGGATTATTATCCATGAAACAGGTCGCAGCCAAATTGAAGTGTTCAATGAAATGGTAGAAGATTTTCTAAAAAAACACGGCTGCTGACAACTATCAGCCCTCAGCGGCAATTAACAGGGCTCCCAGGGCATTGCCCACCTCATAATATTCCGGGAAAACCGCCTCTGTCTGTAATTTTTCGGCAACCCCGGGCAATAGACAATGAGCAGCTGCACCAATACCTATAAGCGGAATTTTCAAAGAAAACGAAATACCTACCACCTTATTATTTCGGTAGTCAGGGAAAACTCCCTCCAACCCTTTACTGGTCTCTATTTTAAGGATATAATCAAGAATAGAATCAACAATTTTTTCTTCAGTGGCGTTAAGTACCCGTAAGCAGAATTCCTCTGCGGTAATTTTCATTTCAGCAGCGAGGATAGCCGCGCCTTTCCGGGCCGGTTCAGGGTCGCCGATATCAAGTCGGCCTAAAACGTGCAGAGCATCAGTAGGAGTAAAACCAGCACCGATTACAGTCTGGGTTCTGACAAGATCATCGATCTGCTTCATGAGACTGATCTCTGCAATATTGAGTCCTTCTTTAATTTCAGCCGGAGTTGACGGGCCATTATCGGCGACATATTGCAAAACAGGATCACTCTGGATTATCTCAACATCCAGCCCCGGCAACAGGGAAACGCACTGTGACCTGAGACCGGAGCCTAACCAGTCAGGCACCGGGGTATCCTGAGATAAGGCCAGGGGAACTACCCGGCCCGGCCCCACGCTCACTTGCCCTATATTATTTAAAACAACATGACTGTCACCGCCAATACCGCTGGTGAACATCTCTACCGCATCAACATGAGTCTGCCATTCGCCGATCATGCTGCCATCCTGATCAATCCTGGGCTTACCTTGATGAATCATGGTTATGTCAGTCGTGGTTCCGCCGACATCAACGATAAGCGCGTCTTTTTCATTGGAACAGGTAGCGCCATATAAAGCTGTCGCGGCCGGGCCGCTTGCAAAAGTAGCGGCAGCGTTTTTTACCGCTTCTTCCATCTTCATTGGTGTTGCATCACCCTTGACAATTACCACTTTGTCAGTCAGATCAAGCTTACCAAGGGCAATACGCATACCAGCAAAAAAATCTACCATTACCGGCATCAACCTGGCATTTAATACTGCGGTAGCAGCCCGTTCCCGAACTCCCGGCCTATCACTAATCTTATGGGAACAGAATACCGGCTTGCCCGGATCTATCAGATCAATTGCCTTTTTCACCACCTTTTCGTGGACAGGATTTATTATGCTCATTGCCGCGCTCACCGCATAGGCCTGCACATGATCTTTAAAATCACCAATATGATCAATCAGGTCTTCCATATCCAGTGGATGATCCTCTTCGCCAAGATGATTATGACCTCCATGAAGATAACGGATCAGGGCAATGGGTAAAACAAACGACTTGACCCCGCCTACCACCAACAGTCCCACCTTGGCTCCTTTACCTTCAACTACGGCGTTGGTTGCCAGGGTAGTAGATACGGCTATTGTTTCTATTTCCGTGGCCCCAACCTTTCCGTCGGACAAAATCTCTTGCAAACCAGCACTTATGCCGATACTGAGATTATGATGAGTAGTAGATTTCTTGGCTGCAGCCATTACCCTGTTATCCTTCAGGTCAACCAGCACCACATCAGTATAGGTGCCGCCGGTGTCAATTCCTATGCCGTATTTCTTATTTTTTTCTGTCATAATTTGTTATCCGATTGTGGAATATGATTCGCGAAATAGTACCCGGTGAGCAGTTACAATTAGGGGGTTTACGACGTTCCAGCACTTACCCCGTGAGTAGTTACGTTTTTTGTTACAGCTTCCCAGAAGTAAGGCACTAAGCTTTTTCCTAAGACTCGGCTTGAAAAAAGAGGCCCCTTCGGGGCAGTTGAATCTGCAATCATGATGCATATATTTATTGAGTATAGCCCTCGTGAAATTTAATCATATAATTACGCGTAAAGCCTGCAATAGCGGGGAATTGAACCATAATTGGACACTCACTTCGTCATTCCGGCATGTAGTTAGCCGGAATCTATAGGTATTAAGCAGCTTTCTGGATCGGAGTCTCGTTCCTCGCTTACCTCCGGCTAACTACATGCCGGAATGACGTGATATAAATTGTTCAAATTTCAGCAGATGCGTAGGGTGCGTTTCACGCACCATTTCTGGCTCCGGCATCATTTTTTTGGTGCATGGTATGCACCCTACATCTGTAGGAGCATGCCTGCAGGCGATCTGAGATTTAAAAATTAAAACAATAAATTATTTAGACAATGGCCGTAAGCACCTAAAGCGGGCATTGCCCACAACCCGGAAAACCTCAGTTCTCCTGTAGGAGACCAGCCCTCTGGGCGATAAAACATGGAGCAAAATTCATAGCATGGATCGCCCAGAGGGCTGGGCTCCTACAGTATCATTAACATTGTTCAGCGATTAATTAACTGATTTATTATCCAAAATTACTACCAGAACTTCTTATTTTTTGTGACAGCTTCTCAGGAGTAAAACACTAATAGGCTGCGCCAGCCTAATCGCAAAAAACTCCGGCACCCTGTAACCAGTCACAATTATGGTGATTAGCGAAATTAAAGCGCTTACCTGTGCCTGCTCAGCATACTGGTGCTATTCAGGCAGGCTCAAATGGGCAAATATAAGCACCCTTAAAAACAGGGCACAAACACCGGCACCGTGAGGTGCTGTAAATAGCTGCAAAAATATTAATTCAGACAATGTGTAACTATTCAGCTACACTTCATCTGCGCGATAAGTCTGTCTTATATAGCATTAGTATGCGAAGTTTATGCCCATAGTATGGGTGCCAGCCTTATCACGCACAGCTAAAGCACACGGAGTCTCACTTCGTTCGCTTACCTCTGAACAGTTACAGGTCGGTGGTTAGGGCAGTTTTTCGCCCCTACCTGAATAGTTACAATAATTTTCATATATGGAATTTATATGGTAAATTGTAACCGTTCACTGGGGGTTTATTTGTTTACTTATAACTCCAGTCTGTAAGCGTTCTCCAGTGCCTTAGATTCGTTCATTTGAGCCTGCGCCGCATACTGTTGCTATGTAAGCAGGCCCAAATGGACAAAAATGAGGTGCCGGTGAACGCTTACGGTAAATTATTACAATCTCAAAGTACTGACAAGGTAAATTGTCAAATTCGGATGACAATATTCTTGAAATGGGGGGAACAATGAAAAAAATCAGGGTAAACATTGACAACATGGAACTTGACTATGACTCTGCCCAGAAAATTTCCCGGATCCTGGCGGAAAAAGATAATGAACCAGTCATGCTTATTTCCTGGTTTGATAAAAAAAGGAAAAAACATTCACCCGCTGCCGTCCATTGCGAGATAAACGGTCGCGAAGGTTGGGAAGTCTATGGAGAAAACCACCAGGGCCGCATAAAAATAACAATAAATGACCGGGACTATGTCTTTATTTATTCATAACTGTTCAGCTGCACTTCATCTGGAGTCGGAGTTTATGCCCTGTTTTTAAGGGTGCTTACCTCTACTAATTTATTTTTGAGTGAGTCCTTAATAATTACTAAAACTGTTATGAAAAAAATACAACGAATAGATATCTTATTGTTCTTATTTTTGTTCTGTTTCCATTCATTTTCTTTTGCAGGGGAATCCCTGGAAGAATTCCAGGCCGGGCTGCTTAAATCTAATTTTAACGAAACTCCATATACCGCACTTGTTAAAATTACGGATGTCAAAAAAGAAAACAGTAAACTGCTCTATCCGACCTATCTTATTATCTGCGAGGTTATAGAAACATACAAAGGTCAAGATGTTAAACAGGTAAAATATCTGCGCGGCGTGGAAGAAGGATACAGGAATCCGCCCACAGGGAAATCATATATTGTGAGTCTTTTCTTAAATACCGAAAACGGTTTGTACTATATGGGAGACAATGGATATGATCTCCCTGCTTCCAGGTATTTAATTAAAATTGCCCGGAAACTTAAAAAAAAGCTTAAAAAAAATCCCGAACTTCAAGGCACTGTCCGGGAATAGACAGGAGACTTTTCAGGAATAATCTTGCCGCTGTCACCAGGCTTCTATGCAGTGGCCAGAGCCAGCCAGGTAGCGGCAAAAATGATCAGGCTTATCAGGCCGTTCATGGCAAAAAATGACATGTTAATCCGGGAAAGATCGCGGGGATTAACAATTATATGCTGGTAGAACAGGGCCGCTCCGGTAATAATTATACCGATAAAATAAAAATAATTAAGCCCGCAGAAAATACCGGTAAAGGCAAACAGCATGAAGGCCAGCACATGAAAAAATACCGCGAGCCTGAAGGCCCTTTTTCGGCCAAAACGCGACGGTAGTGAGTTCAAACCTGCCTGCCGGTCAAAATCAGCGTCAAGACAAGCGTAAACAGCGTCAAAACCGGCCACCCAGAACAAGACTCCCAGGGACAGCATCCAGGGAAATCCGCTCAGGGTGCCTTTTACCGCGACAAATCCTCCTAAAGGAGAAAAGGCCAGGGCCACGCCCAGCACCACATGGCAAAACCAGGTAAACCGCTTGGTAAGGGAATAAAAAAGAGTCAGTCCCAGCGCAAAGGGAGAAAGGAGCAGGGTTAAATGATTAAGATTATAACAGGCAACAAAAAAAATCAGCCCGGCTGTAATCACCATAGTCCAGGCCTCCCATAGTTTTACCTCTCCGGCAGGAATAGCCCGCCCGGCAGTCCGGGGATTGGCCAGATCAAACTTCCAGTCAACAATCCGGTTAAAACCCATGGCGCAGGTACGGGCTCCGAACATGGCCAGGACAACAAGAAGAAAAACCTTCAATCCCGGCACACCGCCCTGAGCCAGAAAGGCTCCCATAAAAGCAAAGGGCAGGGCAAAAACAGTATGCTTGAATTTAATCATTTCAAGCAATAGGGTGATTTTCTTTAACAATTACTCTCCTCTCCCCATCTCTTCAATCCGTCAAGCTTAATGCCAAGCTGGTCAGCAACCCGACCGGCAAATTCCCCGGCCATTTCCGTAATACTGTGCGGATGATGATAAAAAGACGGCATGGCCGGACAGATAATTGCCCCGCTGTCATGAACCTTCAGCATATTATGAAGATGGGTACGATTAAGCGGAGTCTCCCGAACTACCAGAACCAATGGCCTTTTTTCTTTGAGCATTACATCGGCGGCCCGGTGAATAAGATTGGCAGACATGCCGTTGGCAATGGCGGCCAGGCTTCCCATCGAGCAGGGCAGGACAACCATGGCGTCATAACGGCTGGAACCACTGGCCATGGGCGCGGTAAAATCTTTAACCTCAAACCAGGAATTCACCCCGCCAAGATCCATTGATGTCAAATCAAGTTCCAGGCTTAAAACTTTTTCACCAGCACTGGAGATAATCGCGTCAACTTCAATATCAACATCAGCCAGCAATTTGAGAAATTCTACCACATAGAGGGAGCCGCTGGCCCCGGTAATTGCCAGAACAATTTTTTTTTTCATCATCCCTTAATCCCCACGTAAACCGTGACAATACCAAAAGTCAGGGGCCGGCAATACACTTCGACAAATCCTGCTTTTTTCATCATCCGGAGCAATTCACTCGGTTCATAAAACCGGGCAATGGAACTGGCCAGATACTCATATGCCTCTTTGTCGCCAGAGACCAGTCCCGCAACTTTGGGAAGAACCTGGTTCAGATAAAAATTGTAAACCGGTTTTACTATAAAATTTTCCGGCCGGGAAAACTCCAGGATCAACAGCTTACCGCCAGGCTTTAAGACCCTGTGCATTTCATCCAGGCCATCCTGGGTACGGGCAAGATTCCTCACCCCAAAGGCCACGGTTATTCCCCAGAAACTCTCATCCCCGGCTGGAATTTTTTCGCCATCACCACAGACCGGCATGATCCTTGGCCTGCGCCGGTCATCAGCCGTACTCCGCACTCCGGCCCGAAGCATATCCTCACAGAAATCAATGGCAACAACCTGGCGGGCCGGAGCCTGCCTGGTCAGCTCCAGGGAAAGAGGCAGGGTTCCGGCACAGAGATCAAGGACTGCACCGTCGGGAAAACACTTTAACTGCCTGGTGGTATACCAACGCCAGTAGCGGTCAATCTGCATACTGAGCACAGAGTTTAAAAAATCATATTTATTGCTGATTGACGAAAATTTTTCTTTAACAAAAATCTTCTTTTCTTCCGGAGTAGGCATATTTTTTATCAAAAACCCAAATTAACTATCTATTAAGTATCTTACCCATGAATTTCCGTAAAACAATAAAAATCTACGGCACCCTGTAACCAGTTACAAATACTGAGATTTGCAATCATTAGGTGATTACCCCATGAGTAGTTAAAAAAATTCAAAAATATAACGAAAAACAACAATAAAAATTCGAAAAACACATATTACGTAATTGCAATCAGTTACCACGTTTATAATGGCTTAACCGAATCTTTACAAAGGCCAGTCGTAACCGCTCACGCGGCACCGGACTGATGGCAGAAAGATTCGGTGCCCTGTAAACAGTTGCAGTTCGGTGTTTTTAACGGTTATAAGTTTTAAGGGTGTGAGTAATTACGGTCAGTCATAACGTACGGCTCAGGGGCGGCAAACAATGCGGAGCAACCAACTTAAAAATACTGCCAGACTCCATGCGGGGCACTTAATTTGAAAAATCGCCACGCTGTTTGCCGTCCCTTGCAGCCGATTGTTAGCCAATTTATTCGTCATACAAATTATCAAATGAACCGTATAACATGCTGTTTATCTTTACGATCCATTCCAAAACATCAAAAAAATATTTTTCATCTACTCCGATTCTTTGAAGCCAAAGCCTATAGGGTCTATCTAAAGAATGAAGAGTCGGGGTTACATATCTAACATCTGCATGATGATAGAATGGAAATATATCAAATGTATCGTCATCGTTTTTTTGCAGACACCAATCCATAGAATCATTCCAAGAACAATGGATTGATTCTGACATTATTCCAAAGGAGTAACGATACAAATCTTCGTGTTCTACTTCCTTAAAAATATCAAAAAAGCTTTTGCCTTGTATACGCCACCTATTTGCTTTTTGTTCTTTAAAATCGTCAGGAGTAAACCCCTCCAATTGCATTTTTTCTGTGACAGATTTTAATAATCTTTTTCCTGGCTTGGTTTTAAAGAATTCTAAACCGTTTTGGTAATCGCGTAGTATACGAAGACGATCCTTGTATGAACACTTGCGACAATCTTCAATAACAGATTCATCAGATTGCATTAAATAGGTGGCTGTTATTGCGGACTCTATTAGTGGTCGCTCAAGAATACTTATAATCTCTGCGTTGTTTTTTTCATAATAAATAAGAATTTCTTTCAATAGCTTCCAAGTTTTGACCAAAAGGGCAAGAATTGGAGCATCATTCAAGGAGTATCCAGATTTATTTCTTTCTGTGTTTTTAATTCTTGTAAAAGAATCATATATTTCTGAAACATCGGAATAGAAATTAAAAGCAAAGGAATTTAACGACTCTAAGGACTGTGTGTTGTTCTTAATGTCGATTTGTTCATATTTATTTAGAATATTCTGAATCTCATCCATTTCAATATTTTCTTGGCTAACGGCCATTATCACCTTCCGCTGAGGTATTACCGTGAACTCGGTGCGAGGCACGATACGCGAATCTACAGCAAAAGCAGGACGTGTTAGCGGTCAGGTGGGTAAATTTGTTCGGCTATTATTCTATCGAATAAATCAGAGTTCCTAAGTACATTCCTTTCTTTATTTCTTCAAAATATATGGTTTAATATTGTTAAATTTTTAGGGTCAAAACATTAGAATCCGCAGGCAAACTGCAAAGTTATAATGGTATGATCTTCTAAAAGATTTTTGACTTCTTCATCCTGATCCACAAAAGTTGCTTCGAGCGTCAGCTTGTTGGCAGCACCTTTGATAAAATAATTCAGACCAAAACCATAGATAAGGGTATCATCTTTACCGTTTTCATCTGAGCAGATATCTTGCATTTGGATATAAGGCTGTAGGTTTCCCTGCAACACTTTGTCACCAAGATAGTAGCCGGATTTTACTGAGAGGATATAGCCGTCATCGCCAGCACTAAAATCAGTCCAGGTGATGCCGTTAGCACTGTGGGAGATTTTGATATAAGAGGCTGAAAGAGTCAGGTTGTCACCCTGATTAATGGGTTGGTCATAATGCAGGTCGATAGTCCAAGCAAAATAATCATGCTTCTCGCCCCCAACGAACAGATCATTCTGGTAGTCAGCACCTATGCCGAGTGCAAGAATATGCTTTGCACCGAGATAATTGCCGGAATTAAACCATCCGGTTTCCGTGTCATAGAAATTATAGCTTAAGCGACCGGCAAACCTCATGGTATCATCGGGGTTCTTTGCATTTTCTTCTTCCCCGTCCCCTAACATAAAACGGTACTGCAACCTATCTTCTAAGATATTACCCCACAGGGTAACCGAATCATCGCGGCCAATGTTACTGGGGTAAAATATACCGCTGCGCAGCCCCCCCTGCCCCCAATCGAGATCAGCGGTAAGCATTGATTTGGTAGAGGTAGTACCATAATTACGGGTAAAAGGAATGTACATGCGACCAACTTGAACAATAAGGTCATTACCGATCAACTTATAGGCAATCCAACCGTCACGAAGGGCAATTCCGGATCCCAGGCCCTTACTGGAATCATCTTTAATCTCATCCATTCCCAATTTATCTCCGGCAAAATGTACAAAAAAACTCAGCTCCGGAGTTACTGTGCCTTTGAGATAGAAGTAACTGCGTCGAATGAGAAAATCATTCAGATCATCATCCTTTTCACCGTCACTGTTCGTATCCATGTCTGACACATACTGATACCAGAATTGTCCCCACCAACCCGCGCTTAAAGAGACATCACCTTTTTTATAAATTTCCATTGCCCACACTGCTGAAGGTAACAATAAGCAAATGGCAAGACATATAAGAATTTTTTTCATTTTTGAGTCTCCTTTTCAATTGATTAAACTGCCGAACTTTTCAATTGGACATATCATTATTCTCTACTCCGCAATATTTAATCGGCAAAGCCGCAGATGGAACTTCTCTCCGCTTGATCAACAAGGAAAAAAAAGTTTCAAGGGCCTGCTTTTTCAGCGGAGAAAGGTCATATTCCATCCCGCACAGGTAGTCATAGCAGGCCGCAGTCGACATGGGAATACGAGGTGCGACAACCTCACATATCGGTCGCAGATTGTTTCTGCCCTCAGTGACGCAACGCAGCAATTCCTGATGAATTTCCAGAACGCAGGCCTTATTCTGCTGCCAGAATTCTTCCCTTACAGCCCAGACCGCGAAAACAAAAGGTAAATCAGTTTGACGCTGCCATAATTCACTTAAGTCAAGACTATAGGAATATGTTTTTTCCCTGAGCAGCCGCAGGGCATCATCGCCAATAGCCAGCACCGCAGTTGCCCTGCCCTGCTCCTGCATCCTGTTATTGACGGCATAATCAGGAAAAACATGATAAAATTCCTCCAGGATAATTTTGACCAGGGCCACTGAAGTCTGGGATTGGGAACTTAATAACACAAGTTTTCCACCCAATTCTTCCGGTTTTAACCGAGAAAAAAGAAAAACACTGCCTACCGGGCCGGTAGCGCTGATAGATAAATTATCAAGAAGTCGATAAAGATGAGGATGAGCTGCGTATTCATGGGATGAAACAAACCCCAGATCAAGCTCATTTTTATAGAGCATCCGGTTCAAGGTCGTGGGAGCCGCCTCGGTTATCTGCCAGAGAGGACGCTTGATTTTTTCCTGCCATACCTCATAAAGGGGCGCTGTATTTATAAAATTAACCATGCCGATTCTGGCTTGGCATTCCACTTCGTTTACCGTATCCATTTCAGCCTGCTCTGTTGTCCAATATTAACCAAAAAATCAAAAAGCTCAGCCTCGGAGCCGTTTTTATATGATACAGCCAGCATAGCAGCCTCTACTCCCGTCTCCAGGACACCATACTGTTTATAACCAAGCGCTCTTGCCCCGCCCCTGGTGGCCATGGCAAAAATCTGAGCCGGTTCAATTTCCGGCTGTTGCCCGGCAAGAATACGCATTTCCTCCCAGATATTGCCCAGCGGATTACTGGCTCTGCTGTCAGTCCCCAACCCCGGCAGAATTCCCTGTTTTATAAATCGGGCAAGCGGGGCTCGTCCAACTCCGAGAAAATCATTACTGCCCGGACAAAGACATACCCGCGCCTTTTGTCCGCCAATCAGGCTTATTTCATCATCGGTAACATGAACACAATGAACGCATAGTGTTTTATTATCCAGAATTCCCAGCCGATCCAGGTATTCTATGCTGCCGCAACCCGGCGCAGTAAACGAATTATCCCACCCCCCCTTTTCCGCAATAAAATCCCGCAACGGGCCGCTGCCATCAGCCATGAAGCGCATTTCGTCAGGTGATTCCGCCACATGAATCGAAAAAAGACTATTACTTTGCCGGGCTCTTGCTTTCAGGGTCTTAAGCAATATTTCCGCAGTTGAATATGGGGCGTGAGCAGTAAAATTTTTACTGTCATTTACGGCAATCATCTTGATAACATTTTCAGCCGCCTCCCGGGATAGCCCAAGCATTTCCCGCAGAAAAACAACTTTTGTCAAGCCTTCGGAACCTATTGCCTCGCTGTCAGCCAGATTGCCGATATCAGCCAGCAGTCCCACACCGGAAGATTCCTGCTCTTCCAGTTGGTTACGGCCCGCGGCCGGATAACCATCTCCATCTTTTTCCAACCGCGTTTCAACCAGCTCTTTTACCCAGGAGGTAAAATTTTCCGGCCTTGATCCATGACCGAGTTCAGCCAGATGAGCCAGCTCCAGATGACAATGACAGTTCACCAGCGGCGGAGTTAAAATTGATTCAGGATGCTCCTCAACAGTCGAAGACTCTGAACGTAAATCAACAAAACGGCCAACTGCCTGAATCCTGCCCCGCTCAATCAGCACTCCACCGTCAACTATGGGCGGACTGGAAACCGGAACAACAAAGGGTGCGCGATGAAGAACCATTTTTCAATTAGTTGTTAATCAACTCATAATTCATCAACCGTTGACGGGGAATAAAACCTGCCTCTTTAACCAGCGAACAAATCTCCTGCTCCGAAAGCCTGAAACTGACTCCGGCTGCGGCAACAACATTTTCCTCAATCATGGTACTGCCGAAATCATTAGCCCCGCAAAAAAGTGAAACCTGGGCAATCTTGGCTCCCTGGGTAACCCACGATGCCTGAATATTATCAATATTATCAAGAAATATCCGCGACAGAGCCAACATCCGCAGATAGGCAAAGCCGGTGGTTCCGGGCAGTTCGGCGTAAACCGTATTATCGGGCTGAAACGGCCAGGGAATAAAGGCAGTAAAGCCTGCGGTTCGATCCTGTAAAGAACGAATCCTGTCAAGGTGTTCAATCCGTTCTTCCAGGGTTTCAATATGACCAAACATCATGGTAGCGGTAGTGCGCAACCCCATGTTATGAGCCTCCTCCATTACGGCTATCCACTGGTCAGCCGTACATTTACGCGGGGCGGCCTCGCTTCTTACCCGGTCATTAAGGATTTCAGCTCCACCACCGGGAATGGAATCGAGTCCGGCATCAATTAAGCGGGCCAGCACTTTTTTCACCGGCAGGCCGGACAGGTTGGCGAAATGAAAAATTTCCGGGGGAGAAAATCCATGGATGTGAATATCGGATTTTTTTATAAATCGCAGCATGTCTTCATAAAATTCCAGGGGCTTATCCGGATGAAGACCACCTTGAAGAAGAATCTGAGTTCCACCCAGTTCTTGGGTTTCATCTATCTTTTTCTGCAACTCTGCAAAACTTAACACTGAACCGTTCCGGTCTTCCGGAGCCTTATAAAAAGCGCAGAATTTACAGGCCGAAATACAGATATCGGTATAGTTAATATTACGATCAATAACATAGGTGACAACCGGTTCAGGATGCAACCGTTTCCGAACAGCATCGGCCAGCATGGTAAGCTGATAAAAGTCAGCGTTTTTAAGAAGGCGCACACCCTCTTCAGCGGTAAGGCGTTTACCTTCCAGGACTTCAGCAGTTAAATTTTTCATACAATCACTTTTCCCAGCCCGGATAAACCGGAGATAACCTCAGACGTAACTGCTCACATGGCACCGCATATTTCCGCGATCAGTCAGGATTACGTATGACTAATACGCTGCACCGACCTGATCACGAAAATCTACGGCACCCTGTAATCAGTTACAATTACAGGGTTTAGCGAAGTTAGGACGCTTACCCCATGAATAGTTACCCTCAGACTTAAAAAAATTGTAACTATTCAGCAGCACTTCATCTGTACGCGATAAGTCTGTCTTACATAGCATTAATATGCGAAGTTTATGCCCGTAGTATGGGTGCCGGCCTTATCACGCACAGCTAAAGCACACGGAGTCTCACTACGTTCACTTACCTCTGAACAGTTACAGGTCGGTGGTTTGGGCAGTTTTTCGCCCCTAC
>JANTFJ010000008.1 GCA_024763495.1 Desulfobulbaceae bacterium
TTAGTAAGAAAACCAGACAAGCGAGCATGTTTGACTGATTTATTTTTAATTTTTCAATCTATAGAAATTGATTTACCAATGATAATGGCTCATTCGGAATAACAGTTTGAGTCAAACAGGCTGGGATAGACCGAGAGTCTTTTGTATCTTTCAGTGTCAGTAATTAATCTATGGAAGTGTTTGACAAGGACACAGTTACGAAAAAAGATAGATGATTGACAATTGACAATGAATGATGGAGAATTAATGATAACTGTTCAGCGATCATTATCCATCGTCAATCTGGAATTATTATGAATTTAGACAAATTATTCTATCCTGAAAGCGTGGCTGTTATCGGGGCTTCAAAGTCACCAGATAAGGCAGGGCATAAAATTCTGCGAAATCTGCTGGAGCATGGTTTCCAGGGTAAAATTATTCCTGTTAATCCTACGGCCGCAACCATTCTGGATCTGCCCTGTTATCCGGATCTGGCTGATTATGATCAGGATATTGATCTGGCAATTATAGCCGTGCCCGCGGTTGCCGTCCTGGAGATAGTCAAAACCGCAGTCAGGCGGAAGGTCAAAGGTATTATTGTTGTTTCCGCCGGTTTCAGGGAAAGCGATGACTCCGGCGCCAAACTTGAACAGGAAATTTATTCCGCCTGCCAGGCCGGAGGAACAAGACTGCTTGGGCCAAACTGTCTGGGACTGATTAATACCGACAATAAGCTCAATGCCACTTTTGCTCACCGGATGCCGATTGAGGGGGGAATTTCCATTATTTCGCAGTCCGGTGCCCTTTGTGCCGCTATGCTCGATCAGGCGGCCTCCCGCCATCTGGGGCTGGCTAAACTGGTCAGCATCGGTAACAAAACAGATATTTCCGAAGTTGATTTGCTTAAATATCTGGCCAATGATCCACAGACCATGGTAATTGTCGCCTATCTTGAAGATATCAGTTCCGGTGATTATTTTGTCAAAGCAGCGGAATATGCCTCAGCTGCAAAGCCGGTTATTATCATGAAATCGGCCACTACTGCTGCCGGTCGCCAGGCCGCGGCATCCCACACCGGCATGTTGGTCGGCTCGGAAACCGCCTATGGCGCGGCTTTTAAGCGGGCCGGGATAATCAGGGCCGACACCTTTCATGCCATGTTTGATTATGCCGCGCTTTTTGCCATGCAGCCCCTTACCAGGGGTAAGAAAATAGTGATTATTACCAATTCCGGCGGCGGGGGCGCTATAGCCGCCGATGCCGTAGAACAGGCAGCGCTGGAGGTAACCGCACTGCATATTGGCGACACTGCGGTTCTTCGGGATAAATTGCCGGCCGGCAGGAGAATGACCAAGCTGATTGATGTACCGGATAACGCTGATCCTGCCTGTTACACCTCCACAATTCAAGCAGCTCAGCAAGATGAAGAAATTGATGCTGTTGTAGTCATTATCGCGCCCCAGACCATGCAGCACCCGCTTGAAACCGCCAGAGCCATTGCCATGGCCCTGGATGGGACAAAACCAATAGCCGTAGCCATGTTGGGCGCCTACGACTCACCCCCCGGCCCGGCAGAGCTTGCCGCCATGGGACTGCCCGCTTACGATACCCCGGAACGGGCGGTTGATTCCATTCGAGCCATGCATGAATATTGGCTCTGGAAAAATCGGCCACCGCGGCGGGTGACCCGTTTTCGGGTTAACCGCCGCAAAGTTGAACGAATTATCAGGCGCCACCAGCAGACGAACCGCCTTTTTCTCGGTGAAGTACGGGCCAAGGATATCCTCAGGGCCTATGGTTTCAACACTCCTGCCGGCAGCCTGGCCTCAGCTAATGAAGAGGCAGTAGAGCTGGCCCAGCGTTTTGGGTTTCCCGTGGCTATGAAAATCGTCTCGCCGGATATTATTCACAAGACTGATCTGGGCGGAGTTAAACTTAACCTGACCAGCTCAACCCAGGTTGAGGACGCCTATGACCTGATGATGATGCGGATTAAGCAAAAGGTGCCGGACGCGGTAATAGAAGGGGTGTTTGTTGAAAAAATGGCGGCCAAGGGCCTGGAGGTCATTATCGGTATGCACCGGGACAGGCAGTTTGGCCCCATGTTGATGTTCGGCCTGGGCGGTATTTTTGTCGAAGTAATGAAAGACGTCACTTTTTACCTTGCCCCGATAACGGAAGAAGAGGCCATCCAGATGCTTAAGGCCACCAGATCCTACGAAATGCTCCAGGGTAAAAGGGGGAGTAAGGAAGTGGATATCGGTGCCATTGCCAACTGTATGCAGCGCATAAGCCAACTTACTACGGATTTCCCCCAGATTCGCGAGCTGGACATCAATCCCCTTATTATCAGTGAAGAATACAGTAATCCCGTGGTCGTCGATGCCCGAATTACCCTTGAGTCAATCAGTAACAGCCGGAAGGGTAACAACTGAACAGGTTAGGCAAATGAAATATATTGAAAACTGGCAGAAGAAATACAGCGATATGCTGGTCAGCCCGGCCAAGGCCCTGTCCCGGCTTAAATCTGGCCAGCGGGTTTTTATCGGCACAGGCTGTGGGGAACCAACCGTGCTGGTGCAGGCCATGACCGATCGGGCCGGACAATTGGCTGATGTTGAGGTTGTCCAGCTGCTGACCAAGGGTGACGCACCTTATGCCCAGGCTAGATATTCCTCTATTTTCAAAGTTAACAGTTTTTTTATCGGCCAGAAAATCCGTGATAACATCCGTACCGGCCAGGGGCGGTATACCCCGATTATTCTCTCGGATATTCCCCGGCTCTTCGATTCCGGCCAACTGCCGCTTGATGTGGCCCTGATCCAGGTTACTCCACCGGACGAAAGGGGAATGGTCAGCCTTGGGGTCTCGGTTGATATTGTCAAAAGCGCGGCTGAAAACGCCAGCCTGGTTATTGCCCAGGTTAATCCCCATATGCCTTGGACCAGGGGTGACAGCCTGCTTGATATTTATGATATCGATCTGCTGGTGGAAGTTGACATGCCGCTTATTGAAAGAAAAATTCACCCGGCTCACGAATGCAGCAAAAAAATTGCCGAGTTTGTGGCCTCGCTGATTCCCAATGGCGCGACCCTGGAGTTCGGCATGGGCCGGGTACCTGGCGTGGGCCGGATACCCCAGGCCATCAGCGCTTGTTTAAAAGATAAAAAGGATCTGGGTATTCATACCGAAATAATAACCGACAATATTATTGATCTGGTGGAATCCGGGGTCATTACCGGGGCCAGGAAAAGCATTGACCGGGGGAAAATAGTAGCCAGTTTCTGTATGGGAACCCCGCAATTATATAAATTTGTCCACAATAATCCGTTTTTTTCCTTTCGCCCGACTGAATATGTTAACGACCCCAGAATTATCAGTAAATTGAATAAGATGGTGTCTATTAACATGGCTCTGGAGGTTGATCTTACCGGCCAGGTCTGTTCTGATTCCGAAGACGGTAATTTTTATTCCGGCATTGGCGGTCAGGTGGATTTTAATCGGGGGGCGGCGGCTTCAAACGGCGGACGGGCGATAATCACCCTGCCTTCTACAGCGGAAAATGGTAAACGTTCCCGTATTGTCGCGGCCTTGAAGCCTGAAAGCGGGGTGGTTATCTCCAGGGGATCGGTTCATTATGTGGTCAGTGAATTCGGGGTGGCCTATCTGCATGGCAAGAGCATTCAGGATCGAGCCCTGGCCTTAATCAGCATTGCCCACCCGGATTTTCGCGAACAACTTATCAAGGAGGCCCTGAAAGCAAAATTCCTGCCGGCTGAATTTGCTGATGTAGAGGATAAATTTGTTATTGAGCCCCAGGAAATGACCAGGACTTCCCTGGTGTTGAACAATGGGGGGCAGGTTAATTTTCGCTCAATTATGCCAACGGACGAGGCCGGCATGCGTGATCTGCTTTATGCCCTGTCCCGGGAAACCATTTACTATCGCTTCATGAGTAACCACCAGGAGTTTGGTCACTCCCAGATTAAAAATTTTGTCTATATTGATCATCGCAAGGATGTTGCCATTGTCGGCACCGTGCCTGAGGCCCATGGTGATGACATAATTGCGGTGGGCAGATATTATCTCGATGAGCGGAATAACATGGCCGAAGTGGCCTTTGTGGTACGGGATGACTGGCAGAGCCAGGGCTTGGGTAAATTTCTCTTCAATCACCTGATCAACCTCGCCAAAAGTAATGGGATTGCAGGTTTTACCGCAGAAGTGCTGCCCAACAACAAAAAAATGCAGGCGATTTTCAACCACTCGGAACTAAAAGTGAAAAGCAGCTACGAAGAAGGAGTAACCAGTTTTAAAATGGTGTTTTGATTCCTCTCTCCTATAAATACTCTTTCCGCAGTTTATCGGAAATCAACTCGACCTGCCCCCGGACACTTCCGTTTCTGGCAATCTGTTCGGTGATTACCCGGACGGAATGTACTACAGTAGAATGATCCCGGTTAAAGGCTCTGCCGATATCGGCCAGGGGTTGTTTGGTGAATTTACGGGCCAGGTACATAGATATCTGCCGAGGAAAGGCTATATCCTTTTTCCTTGATTTTGAACAGAGATCGTTAATGGTAACCTTGAACTGACCAGCAATAAAATTTCGAATCGCCTCAACATTCAATTCATTTTGACAGCCAATGATATTTTTCAGGGTCTCCTTGACCAGGGCAAGATCAGGTTCTGTCTTAAATAATCCACAATGTGCCTTTAAGCCGACAATTACACTTTGTACCTGGCGAATATCTCCCTTGACCTGCCCGGCGAGAAAATTAACCAGCTCTTCATTAAGAGGAAGTTGATAATTTTGTGCCTTTCTTTGAATAATAAGAATCCTGGTAAGCAGATCAGGAGGATTAATAGTGGTAATTAAGCCGGAATTTAACCTGGAGCGAAAGGAAGAATCAATATTATTTATTTCCTGGGGAATTTTTGAACCGGTAAAGATAATCCGTTTTCTTCTGTCCAGCAGGAAATCAACAATTTCAGATAGTTCAATCTGGGTTTTGGGTTTACCGTCAATGGAGTGAATATCATCAATCAGGAGAATGTCACAATTATTTTGATATTTTTTCTTGAACATGCTCATAGTATTGCCCTGGATAGCCTTGACCATCTCACCGGTAAGCTGTTGGGCGGTAAGATAATGAAGCCTGGTTCCTGGAGCGTGATTTAAAATATGATGAGCCACCGCATGGGTCAAGTGACTTTTGCCCAATCCTGTTCCCGCTTTTATATATAGACAGGAGCCCAGAGAGGTGTCGTTCATTGCCAGGGCTTCACTGGCACCGTAGGCCACCATGTTAGAGTCACCAACCATGAATTCATCAAAGGTATAGCGGGGATGAAGTGAACGAATTGTTGAATTGACTTCAGGCATGGTTGGTAAACGCAATTGCTTCGGCTTACCGGCAGGAAGTGATAGAGGCTTAGCATGGTCAACGGTAAATTGGACATCAACAGCAGCCAGGCCAAGTTCCTTTAAACAATTTTTGATATGATCCCGGTAATTATTGACGACCCATGAACAGAAAAATTTGTTCGGCCCCGCCAGCTCCAGCAATTTATTGTCTTGTTTCAGACAGGTTAACGGCTCTATCCATAGCGAAAATACACTGTTTGGCAGTTTTTTAGACAATTTTTCTTTAATGTTAGACCAAATCATTGTGGCAACTTTAATTTAAATTTAATAATTAAATTGTTAAGCAATTTCTTAAGCTCCTGAGCTTCATGACATATGTTGTATATAAAAAACATGCTTACTGTCAAAGACATTTTAGAGCGATTTTATTAAAAAAAATGTAAAGTTATCAACAGGCTGAAAACCCTTGTCAGATACGTAAAATAGGAGCGGATTTATCTAATTATTTAATAATACGTTCTTTTTTTTGAAACTTCAAAAAAACTATAATTTTATGTAGTTATGGTTTTTTTTTTGGAGCACATTGCAATTTAAGAAAAAGCTAAAGGTTGACTTTTTCTCTTCATATCTCTTGTTTCCTGACGTTTCCTCTTTTTTTTATTTTTTTTAATCCGCCCATGATATATTTTTTTATGGAAGTTGCGGCAGACATTGACTATAGCTGATTTACTGGTAATCTCCGGCTTATGTTTTTTGTTTCTGAAAATTCTGATGGAGAAAAAAATGATAAAACGCTTTTCTATTTCCCTTGATGAAAAATTACTGAGTCAATTTGACGAATTTATCAGTCATCGTCAGTATGTCAACCGTTCGGAAGCCATCCGGGACATGATTCGCAAATCATTCATCCGGGCTGAATGGAAAAATGCCAGCAAAGAGGTAATGGGTGTAATCTCACTGGTTTACGACCATCATCAGCCACAGCTTCAAGAGCGAGTCACGGAGCTGCAACATAAGTATCATCACCAGATAATCTCTACCACCCATATCCACATGGATCACGATAATTGTCTTGAGGTGATAATAATTCGCGGCAAGTCCCCTGACGTTCAACAGTTATCTGAAAAATTGAATGCAATCAGAGGAGTTAAGGACACCCATCTGGCCATGAGCAGCACCGGCAAGGCCCTGCAC
Source organism: Desulfobulbaceae bacterium (assembly GCA_024763495.1). Classification (GTDB taxonomy): domain Bacteria; phylum Desulfobacterota; class Desulfobulbia; order Desulfobulbales; family SURF-16; genus JANTFJ01. The sequence continues at coordinate 6,542 of JANTFJ010000008.1, forward strand.
TGATATGAAAGAAACACAAACCGCTGTTTTTGATCAGGCCGCAGCGGGCTGGGATAAAAAGAAACGCCGGGTGCGGCTGGCCGCCGACATCAGCAGGGCTATAGCCCGTCACATTCCACTTGCCGGGAATATGACCGCTCTTGAATACGGCTGTGGTACCGGACTGGTAGGTCTGGCCCTGGCCCCTCGCCTCCGCCATTTAACCTGCGCCGACAGCTCTGAAGGCATGCTGAAGGTATTGCAGAAAAAAGCAGCCGGCAAGGGATTGACAAATATCTCTACCCGGCTTCTAGATCTCAGCCGGGAAGAGGCGGGGCAGCAATTTGACTTTATTTTCTGTGCCATGACATTGCACCATTTGAAGAATACTGAACTTGTTCTGACCCGGTTTGGCCATGCCCTGGCAGAGAACGGTTGGCTGGCCATTGCCGACCTGGAGCAGGAAGACGGCAGTTTTCATGATGACGGGGCCGGTTTTGTTCATCATGGTTTTGAGCGGAGCGTCTTGACGGAACAACTGATTGCCGCTGGTTTTGAGAAGGTTAAATTTTTCAGAGCTCATACTATTGTAAGACGTGCTGACGACCAGGAAAAAAATTTTCCGGTTTTTCTTGCTACAGCTGTTAAAGCCAGCTGAAAATCAGAGTATCCTTTGAATAGTTACTTACCTTTTAAGGTAACTACTCACGGGGTAAGCACCTTAAGTTCGTTACCACCCGTAATTGTAACTGTTTACAGGGTGCCGGAAATTTTTGTCATCAGTCCGGTGCCGCCATAGTCATACGTAAACCGGGCTGATGGCGGAAAGATTCGGTACCCTGTAACCAGTTACCTTTTAAGTAAATCCCCAATACGATTTCAGCCGAAAGCGGCAAGGAGGAGCAATGCAAATTTCAAATATGTTCAGCCATTATACGATTCGCCAGCGCCTGATCCTGCTCAACTATATTACCTTTGCTCTCATTTTTGCCCTGGTTTTTATTTACAGTTACCAGCTTGTCTCACTGGAACATAAGCTGGTTGTCATGGAGCAGACAGATGATCTTTTTAACAGTATCCTCGAACTGCGTCGTTATGAAAAAAATATAATCCTTCAACTTGAGGATGAAGACAACCTGGCAAAAGCTGAAGATTCATTAAAGGATATAGCAGGCCTTTTTAACCAGCTGTCTCCCAAGCTCAGCGAGCTGCCGGCAAATGATCAGTTCCTCCGCTTAAAGAAAAATTTTACCGCATACCGGAATATTTTTAATCGCTGGTGCGCCGGCGAGGACTGCGTAATGTCCGCGGCCGGGACACAGGATAATATCCTGATCCGTCAACATGGCCAGGAACTGGTAGAGAATGCGGCTGAACTGGACAGGCTGAACCGCAGGTATATCAGCCAGGGGTTTAAGAGGATTTTCTTTTGGCTCACCTTTATGCCGGTTGTGATTTTTGTAACCGGGGCAATAATTTTCTTTACCCATATAAAAAATATATTAAACCGCCTTTCTTCGCTGCAAAAGGCGACAAAGGATATGACTGCCGGGGAGATAAAACCCATTCCAATTTTAAAGAGTCCGGATGAAATTACCGAGCTGGTTTTAAGTTTCAATAAGGCAGTGGCGGAACTCGGCCAGAAACAGGAGGAGTTGATTCAGTCAAAAAAAATGGCTACTATCGGAACTTTTTCCTCCGGTATTGCCCATGAAATTAATAACCCCCTGAACAACATATCCCTGTCCACCGATGCCCTGTTGGAAGAATTTGACTCCATGGACGAAGAGGAAATTAAAGAAATTCTCGATGATATCATGATCCAGACTGAGCGGGCCAGCAAGATTGTCCGAAACCTGCTGGATTTTTCCAGGGCCAAATCTTCTGAGTCAGAGCCATTGTATATCGATTATATCCTGCATAAGACAACGGATCTTATCGCAAATGAACTTAATATTCATAAGATTACTCTGGAAAAAGAGATTGACGACATGCTGCCCATGGTTAATGGTGATCTGCAGAAACTCCAGCAGGTTTTTCTGAACCTGATTATCAATGCCGAGCAGGCCATTGTCGAGGATGGAAAAATTTCCGTTCATGCCATGGCCACAGATAACGGCTATGTCCGCACCAGCATCAGTGACACCGGGCCTGGAATTGACCCGGAACATCTCAGCCAGATTTTTGATCCTTTCTTTACCACCAAGGAGGCGGGCAAGGGAACCGGCCTGGGCCTGGCAATTGTTTATGGTATTGTCAAAAAACACGGCGGTTATATTGAAGTTGCCAGTGAGCTTGGCGAGGGCACGACATTTTCCGTTTATCTCCCGGCGTTACAGGAAGAAAAAATATAAAGAGCAGGCGCAGAGTAATTATGAATATTGCCGTTGTTGACGATGAAGCTATTGCCAGAAAAATGATGAGCCGTATTCTAACCCGGGCCGGCTACCAGGTGGAAGCTTTTGCCGCGGCCCGGCCTTTTCTGGCCAAAATGGAACAATATCCCTTTACTGTTGTTTTTCTTGACTTACGATTGCCGGACATGGGGGGAATGGATGTCCTGACCCACATTAAAACCAGGCATCAGGCAACGGAAGTTATTGTCGTCACCGGCTATGGTTCCATTGAAAATGCCGTGGAAGCGACCAAAAAGGGGGCTTTCCACTATTTAACCAAACCTTGTCGTAAACATGATCTCTGCCTGATGGCTGAGCGGGTGGCAGAAAAAATAAATTTACGCAGGGAGAATATTCGGCAGAAGTCTAATGCCGGCAATAATGGGTTATTGCCCGGTTTTATCGGCAACAGTGCTGCCATGCGGGCGATTTTTGAAACCATTGACAAGGTTGCCCAGGTAAACTGCAATGTTCTGCTGGAAGCTGAAACCGGTACCGGCAAGCAGTTGACTGCCCGGGCGATTCACGAACTGGGGCCAAGAAAACAGAAGCCGTTTGTCTATTTTAACTGCGGCGGTTTTACGGAAGAACTTATCTGCAGCGAATTATTCGGTCATGAACAGGGGGCCTTTACCGGGGCCTCCGCCCGCAAAATCGGCCTGTTTGAATCAGCCGCCGGCGGCACAGTGCTTCTTGATGAGATCGGCGAGATGCCGATGTCCATGCAGGTCAAGCTGCTGCATGTCCTCCAGGAACGGCAGATTCTCAGGGTAGGAGGCACCAGGCCGATTGATCTTAATATTCGCATCATCGCCGCAACCAATAAGGATCTCAAACAGCTTATCGCGCAGGATAAATTCCGGGAGGATCTCTACTATCGGCTCAATGTGGTTACAATCAGTCTGCCCAGGCTTTGCGAACGCCGGGAGGATATTCCCCTGCTTGTTCATCATTTTATCACCAAGGTCAACAAGGCCTTTTCAAAAAATATCAAGACTGTTTCAGCCCCGGCCCTTGACCTGTTGATGCACTATAGTTTTCCGGGAAATGTTAGAGAACTGGAAAATATAATTCAACATGCCGCAGCCTTAAGTGAGGGTGAGAAATTGTTTCCGGAAGATTTTCCGGATCGGCTGCGGAAACTAACCGCGAAGTATAATTTTAACGAAGATTTCCTGCCCATGGACGAAGTAGAAAAAAAACACATTTCTAAAATTTTAGCCAAGACCGGCTATAATATAAAAACAGCAAGCAAGATATTAAAAATGTCCAGAACCACCCTGTGGCGGAGAATGAAAAAATATCGTCTTGCCAATTACCCCAGCCCTTAAGTTTCATTTTGAAACAGTCCCTTTACTTATTTAGAACTATTCTGTAGTGTTAGGCATAAAAGGCAGCCATACCGGCTACTTTTATGCAGAGTGTCGATATTTAACTTTTCTGGCAACCAGCCTTTATTTCAAATTGAAACAAAGCATTGATGTAAATTTTATTACTATCTGATTTTACGCTATTTTGCCCAACTTGCCCCTTTGCGTTTCAACCTGAAACACAAGTAACTCTTAAGCATTAAGAAATAACTTTTCTACTGATTTACCCAGTGTTTATTCTGTAAAAATTGAAAGATAACAGGCTGAAATAACTTTATTTTTTCCATTATTCTCTGTAGCTTCAGCAATATGTCATCACTGGCACCTCAATTGCTATCTCTACTTGTATGACCGGATACCAAGGCTCTGTTTTTCATCCCGAATTATCCCGGAAACGTAAAAGTGGGGATGCCTGTCCGGCAGTCATCTCTTAAGGATAAACAAAGATACAGGAGGTAAACATGGAAAAACGAATAAAAGATTACGGCACCTGACTGGTCGCCGGGAATGATATAAAAACTGTTCAAGACTAATGTGTCATTTAAAATGATCTAACGGCTCAAAATACAAAGTTATTTTTGAGTGAGCCCTAAGGAAAGAGGAGGTTAAAATATTATGTTACACATGTACTTACCCATAGCAGGAAACAGCGTTAATGTTTTCCTGATCTTCGGCCTGGGCGGCTTTGTCGGTCTGCTTTCAGGTATTTTCGGCGTAGGAGGCGGTTTTCTCATGACTCCGCTGCTCATGATGTTCGGCATTCCACCCACCGTGGCCGCTGCCTCTGATTCAAACCAGATTGTCGGGGCCTCCACTTCTGGAACCCTGGCTCATATGCGGCTAGGTAACGTGGATATTCCCATGGGCGTTATGCTGCTTATCGGCGGTGTTGGCGGTGGTGCCATCGGTGTCCAGATCATCAAAATTCTAAAAGCCATGGGCAATGCTGATTTCCTGATTGCCATAACCTATGTCATCATGCTTGGCGGCGTGGGCGGCTATATGTTCTGGGAAAGCCTCCAGGGCCTGAAAAAAAGCAAAAATGCCCCTGCTGAAGAAAGCTCTGCTCCGGAACCAAATGATGGCAAGAAATCATTAGTGCAGAAACTGCCCCTGCAGTACAAGTTTGCCAAATCAGGCTGTGAAATCTCCATGCTGCTTCCTCTCGGCTTTGGTATCCTGGTGGGTATCCTGGCTGCCATCATGGGCGTGGGCGGCGGTTTTATCATGGTTCCGGTTATGGTCTATCTCCTGCGGATGCCCATGCATGTAGTTGTCGGCACCAGTCTTTTTCAGATTCTCTTTACCTGTGTCAACGTAACCATATTGCAGTCATACAGTAACCATACTGTTGACTTTGTCCTTGCTGTTCTTCTGCTCCTGGGATCAACTATCGGCGCCCAGGTAGGGACAGCGGTTTCAAAACGGCTTAACGCTGATCAGTTGAAAATCATGCTGGCCAGCCTTGTGCTGCTGGTTTGCGCCAAGATGATGGCCGGTTTGTTGATGACCCCGACGATTATGGTAGCCCTCAAGGGAGGTCATTGATATGAGTAAGGGAAAAAATACAATGAATCGACTGGGATATGGTTTTTTGATGATTGTTGCGGCAAGCCTGGCCTGGCTCGGTACATCCTGGGCGGCGGATAATCCTCTGAGCCTGGAACTTGCCAACGCGAAAATTCAAATATCAACATTTTATGATGGGACAACCCTGGATGTCACCGGCACCCTGCCGGCTGAGGCGGATGCTGTTATCCAGGTAAGCGGCCCGAAAAAGGATGTTCATCTCAAGCAGAAGGGCAAGGTTGCCGGCTTCCTGTGGATGAATAAATATGATGTCTCACTGGAAAATACTCCGGCTGTGTATATGGTATATACTCCGACCGGGGCAACAGAAAAATTTTTAAATCCGGAACTGGGAGTGGGCTATAAGGCCCTGGTTAATGGTATTGCCATTGAGCCTGAATCAGCGGATAAGGAGTTTATTTTCGGCGAATATGTCAAACTTATGGAAGAAGCAGGCGTTTATGCCGTTAATGAAGGCACAATTAAATATGGAGCGGTCAGCAACGGGGTAAAATCGTTCAGCGCCACCCTGACTATTCCTTCATTAATGAGCGCCGGCGATTACACGGTTGAAGCCCTTGCCGTCGACAACGGCACGGTTACAGGCCGCAACAGTAAAAAGCTGACCCTGGAGCTTGTCGGCCTGCCGGCAAGTATCTCCAATTTGGCCTATGGCAAGCCCCTGCTCTTCGGGATCATGGCCGTGGTTATTGCCATTGCCACCGGCCTGATTATCGGTGTAATTTTCAAGGGCGGCGGCGGAGCCCATTAAGCAAATCTGCTTTTTATAAGGACAGAGAAGACAATGACGAATTTTCTGCACCGGATTGGTCAAATTTTTCAAAAAAAAGATCAGGAATCTGTGCCGTTCAAGATTCTCTTCACCGATTTTAAGAAGAGTCTGGAATTGAACAATCAGATTCTTGATCTTATCGCTGCGGCAAATGACAAGCTGAGCGGCGACTACATCTTTGATGAGCAGTATATCCAGACTACCTGCCGAAAACTGGCTGACCTGGTGCGGGAACTCATTGTCACCATCAATCATCTTACCGGGCAGAAGTACCCGGATCTTTATAATATTTTTCATCATATTGAAGAAAATATTGAGGCTGTTCTCAAGGGTGACATTCTCTATTCGATTGATGATTATACCCTGGCCTATACCTCCATATCCAGAAGGATAGTTGACGCTGTGGGTGGGAAAAATGCTCATGTCGCCGAGATAGGTTCCCAGCTTGGGCTCCGAATTCCCCAGGGGTTTGCCATAACCACGGCAGCGTTTTCCGCCTTCTGGCAGCAGAACAATCTGGCAGAAATTGTTTCCGCGACCACGGAGCAATGGCAGCAGAAAATAATAACAGTTAACGATGCTGCTCAAAAAATTCAACAGGCAATCAACAATTCGGCCTTGCCGGCAAAACTTGAACGAGAAATTATAGAGGCAGCTGAAGAAGTAAGTAAAGAACAAGAGGAAACAACTCCTCGTTTTGCTGTTCGTTCCAGCGCTCTGGGTGAGGATGATGTCAGGTCGTTTGCCGGTCAGTATCATACCAGCCTGAATATCCCTATTAAAAAGATGCCGGAAGCTTACAAAGAGGTGGTTGCCAGTCTTTACAACCCGGAGGCCATGGAATACCGCTTACTTCAGGATTTCCGGCCTAATGAAATTATGATGGCCGTGGCCTGTCAGCTGATGATTCAAGCAAAGACCAGCGGCGTAATGTACAGTTACGATCCGGTTCAACCGGAAACGGAAACAATGATCATTAATTCTGCCTGGGGGCTGGGTGAGCCCATTGTCTCCGGTAAAATTCCCACTGATCATTTTGTCCTTGACCGGCAGCCTCCTCATGATATTCATGAAGTACAGATTGTCCACAAAATTGAAAAAATGGTAATCAAGGGGGATGAGGGGATTATCCTTGAACCGGTGGAGGAATTGCATGGTTCGGAATCAAGCCTTAAAGAACCGCAATTGCAAGAGTTGGCGGAAATCGGCCTGCAACTGGAGAAATACTTTAAAAAACCGCAGGATATTGAATTCGCAATAGATCAGCAGGACAATATTGTTGTATTGCAATCGCGACAGTTGGGATTACAGCAGGAAATAACTCCCAGGGCCTGTGACCTGACAGAACTTGTTGATAAATATCCGATTCTTCTCCGGGGTAAAGGCCATGCCGCCATGGGCGGCATAGCTGCCGGCCCGGTCTGGGTTTTGGAAAATGACGGTGATCTCAGCGATTTTCCCATGGGGGCAATCCTGGTGGCTCGCCATGCCTCACCGCAACTGGCTCGGGTTATCCATAAAGCCGGGGGGATTATTACTGATATCGGTTCTACTACTGGTCATCTGGCCACGGTTCTCCGCGAATTTCGAATACCAGCCCTTTTTAACACGGAAAAAGCCACATCCCTGCTTAAATCCGGCCAGGAGATAACTATTGACACGGAATGCCTGACCATTTATGAAGGAATTGTCAAGGAACTGAATTATTACAGTTTTCATGAAGAAGCCATTGAGGAAATGTACGAATACCGTCTTCTCCGCCGGGTGCTGAAAAGGATAGAACCCCTGAACCTGCTTGACCCAAAGGATGAAAATTTCAGCCCGCAGGGTTGTCAATCGTATCACGATCTGACCCGTTTTATCCATGAAAAAGCGGTAGAAACAATTATTAATCTAAATTTTTATCATGCCCATAACCGCGATACCCAGGCCGGGCAACTGGTATGGGATTATCCGCTGGATCTGATCCTGATCGATGTCGGCGGTGGAATCGAGACCGGGCCTGAAAAGGGGATAAAACCGGAACAGATACGTTCCGTTCCCATGCAGGCCCTGCTGCGCGGCATGTCATATCCCGGCATCTGGGATATGTCCCCCTCAAAGGTCGATTTCAGCAGCTTCATGTCCAGCCTGACCAGGACCTCGGCCACCAACAATAATCCCGAGGAAATAGGTCGTAACCTGGCTGTAGTCTCGGCTGAATATACCAATATCAACTTCCGCCTGGGCTATCATTTTACCGTAATTGATACCTATATATCCGACAGTATGCTGGATAATCATATCTATTTCAGATTTTCCGGCGGGGTAACGGATACAACCAGACGTTCGCGACGAGTTCGCCTGCTTGATGAAATTTTGTCTTATTATGATTTTCTTTGTGAAATACATGGAGATACAGTAGTAGCTCGCTTGAAAAGAATGAACAAGAGGAGTATGTTGCAACGTTTGTTCCTGCTGGGACTGCTGGTCGGTTTTACCAGGCAGCTGGATGTCAAAATGATAAACGACTCTAAGATAACAATTTTTTTCGAGCAAATAAAAAACATAATGGAGGAGAACAATGAGCAATGAGCAGACCAGTATTTTAATACTGGATGATGAACCTATTGTCAGTAAACGCCTTAAGCCTTCACTGGAAAAAAAAGGTTACGAAGTTGAAACCTTTACCCGCGGTGCCGACGCCCTGCAGCGAGTCAGGGAACGGAGTTTTGATATAGTTGTCACTGATTTAAAAATGGAAGGAGTTGACGGTATGCAGTTCCTGACCGAAGTCAAGGAGAAATACCCGAAAACTGAGGTCATCGTCATCACCGGTTTTGCTACCATGGCAACCGCAAAAGAATCATTCAACAAGGGAGTTTTTGATTTTTTGGCCAAGCCTTTCAAGCTTGGAGAAATTGCCGAGGTAATTGCCAAAGCAGAGGCAAAAATAAAAAACAGCTGAGCCAGCCTGATCGAACATAGCTAAAGCACACGGAGTCTCACTTCGTTCGCTTACCTCTGAACAGTTACCGTTCAGGGTTAAGGGTAAATTATTGTCCTTGCTGAATAGTTAAAAAATAATAATCGTTACCTGATCTAATGAGGTGAATTTATGTTAAAAACATTGCTGTATATAAATGAAGATCTGGCCTCAAGTATTGCCCTGCGATACACGGCTTACCTGAATAAGTTTGTGCCCCTTTCTCTCTATGTAACCCATGTTGTAGAGCAGACAGAAAAAGAACAGGCCGGAACCGGCCTGGTTCGCCGATCCTGGGAGGATGGAGTGGCCTCCAGCGGCGAGCAGCTCATCAATCGCATGCTGCGGACGGAAAATATTGACTGCCCCCTGGCCGGTCGGCCCAAGGTTGTCATGGGTAACAGGCTGGATGAAACTACTTATGAGTTGCGAAGCGGTGGCTATGACCTTTTTATCGAGGGATACCTGAATACCGCTGATCCCGATAAATTTTACGAGGTTATCAGTTCACCTCTCTATACCGACGTGCCCTGTCCTACCCTGCTGGTTAAAAATCTTTCCATCAGTAAAAAATGCGCCCTGCTGTGCGCCAGTAGTGTAGATTCCAAGGTGCTGGCAGAAAAAAGTATGAAAATTCTTGGTGATTCGACCTTTAAATTTGATATAGTTTATTACAAATTTAAAGACAACGAGCAGTTGGTAACCCTGGACAAGAGTGACGGCGGCACTAATCTTAAGGAGATGGAGTCTCAATTGGAGCAGGCCGGGAAAACCGTGGAAAATATTTCCGTCCTGTCCGGCACTCCGGAACAATTAGGAGATTATCTTAAGCAGTATGCCCTGGTGGCCTCTACCATGCCGACCAGGAAGAGTATGAGGATGCAGGTGCTGGCCAACTCTCTGGCCGCGGTTCTTCTGGTTCGTTAATCTGATTCGTAAAATTGGTGTTGCCGGTAATTATGAGATAAAATTTAAGGAGTCATTCATGAAGATACTTGTTACGCTGGATGCTAAAGATTACAGCAAAAATATTTTAAAAGATGTTGCCCGCCTGGCGGGCAACACCCTGGCAGATATAGTTTTTCTCGGGGTTCAGGACGAGGCGTCCCAGAACCCAAAACAATCATTGGTTAAGGCCCTGTTAAAATATCAGGAAGATTTATACAGCTATTTCAGCCCGGATGAATTGCCCTATGCCTCTTTCCCTTCTGAACGGTTAGAGGAAAAAGGCAAAGGCGAATGGTGTACCTCCGTCAGGGGTATGAAAGAGTTTACCTTGAGGATAACAAGCGGCGGTGTGGCCAAACAGACTATTGCTGTGGCTGCGGAAATGGATTGCGATCTGGTTATTCTCGGCTGCAGCGGCAAGCTCGGCTGTGAATGGGATGGCGAGATGAATGTTCCCCTGCGAATTGCCAAGGATGCCCCCTGTTCGGTGCTGGTGATCAAACAGACGAAAAAAACCAACCAGCTTGTCTCTATCCTGGATCATTCTGTTGTCAGCCAGAATTCTCTGGAAATGATTAATCAGCTGGTTACCTTGAATGATGCGGGCCTGAAGATCGTCGGTGTACAGAAAAAGAAAGACAGCAAAAAGGCTGAGGTTGAAAAAAGAATGGTAGAACTGTTGAAATATTACAATGATCGAGAAATTAATGTCTGGGTCAAAATACTCGACAGTGAAGAAGTCAAAAATTATGTTACTAATTCTTCTCGTGAGGCTATTGTTGCCTTATGGATGGGTAAAGAATCATTATTGAAAATACTTTTTTCCAAAAGTATGGTTGATAAACTACTGGAAACCACCAAGTCATCCCTCCTGATCCTTCGTTGATCCCCCTGGGGAATGTCTCCCGCCTTCCTTCCTCGTTCCCACGCCGAGCGTGGGAACGAGAGTGCCAATTGATACTATAGACCTCTAAAACCATTATAACTATCAGCTGTTTTGGAGTGTCATAGCGTGAAATATTATCATGTGAGTGCTATATAAACACCATCCCGCACGCGCTTCAACCCCAGTGATATACCGATGTATTATTGCAGGCCGTGGAACACGTACATGGCAGCGCCCCTGAACCCATTACCGGCCCCCCTCCTTTTTTAATTTTTAAGTTTGACAATTGTTACTATTATTGATAAATAATTTTTCTATAATAATTTTATTTTGTTTATAAAGTTTGATAGAATATTATTAAGCAGTTAAAAATATTGAGATTTGTAATTATTAGTCCCTTAGAATTAATTTTCGTGTTTTTTATGGCAAGAAATTGAAAACTTTCTTTGAAATAAACAACTTGCATCTACTGTTAAGGGACTTATC
>JANTFJ010000009.1 GCA_024763495.1 Desulfobulbaceae bacterium
TTCATCTGCTTCTGCTAATGCACTACGTAATTCTTCCACCTGCGCAGATTCAGCCTTCTTTGAAAGTCCATCCTGTATCTCGGAAAATGCGGCCTTGTTGCGATCATCGACCACCTCAAAGGTCTGCTTTAATACCGCTTCTCTATCCTTTATTTCATCAAGCCCGCTGCCCAATTCACCCATATTATCGGTTATCTGAGAGATACTATTATTAATAAGCTGAACAAGTCGGACAATATCAAGCCTTGCCGCTTTTTGGCCTAACCTGTCCGAGACCGTCTCCTGGAAGACTGCCATATGATCCCGCAAGACCATTAGCTGACCGGCAATATTTTTTGACTTTTGCTGTATTTCGTTTCGATGGATAAACAGGGTGTTTTCGAGAATCTGAATGTTCCGCAGGATAATTGGTAAATTAAGCAAGCCAACGATAAGCCTGGCAAAATAGCCAAGAACCGGAATTCTGAAAAAACTTTGGATCATGAAAGGAAAAAGCAGACCAGAAACTGCTGTTTTTTTCCTTCGTCCTTCCTGGGAAAAACGCAGGCGACCAAGGACCTCAATTTTGGTCAATGTCCCTTGGCGTAACCTGGAAAGGAAAGTATTCATCCCGTCAGAATCAGGATGACGATCCAGGATAGCCATATAGGCGATGGTAACGAATTCATGATCATGAAAATCAAGCAATTCGTCGGCGCTATAACTATGCTCGCAAGCAAACTCGGGGCCGGATGAAAAATCCGGCAGTTCCATGTCGGGACATCCCAGCAATGGCTCATCTTTTTTGGGCATATCATCATCCCAGTTCACCAAACTGAAAAAAGAGGCTCTAGCGAAACTACCATGGCTGCGTTTTTTGATCTCACCCTGCACATTGTCCATGATTTCATCAATGGACAGGTTCATCTCAGAATCAGAAGTATTTTGTTTTCTTTCCACTTGCCCAGAAGAAATAGTAGATTTTCGCCTGGCCGCCTCTTCGCGGATACAATCCATGATTTCTTCGACATTAATTTCTGCAATATTTGCTTCAGTCATATTGTAACCATTTATTTGTAGACCATAAAAACAATAACTATTCAGCTGCACTTTATCTGGACGTGATCAGGCTGTCTAATTGTACCACTCCAACAAACCTGTCTTTCAGATTATTTCGCAATCCCTGTCACCGTATCGTTTCGCTTTCGACGCTACGGAACAGAGAGCCACATTCTTTTCCAGAAATTGTTTACTGCTTTGTTTCCAGTTGAGCCACTGCCATCCTTTTCGAGGCCGTATTTGCTCAGGAATGCCATTTTGTTCAATATCTTCAATAAGTTGCACCAGAGAGTTGACCCGATCCAGCTTAAAGTACGAAATCATGTCACCTCCAACCTCGCGGTGAACCGGAATATCACTGGCTAACACAGGCAGTTCATTTTGCAATGCCTCAACAATTGGCAAGCCAAAACCTTCGGCATATGAGGGGAATAAGAGGGCCTTGGCTTGTTTATACGCATATACTAACTCATGATCGTTCAGATCGCTCCAGAGCGAGAGAGATTTCCCTGAATAAATACAATGGTTAATACGGTGTACAGTCGCCTCGATCTTCCAGCCGACCCGGCCGACAACACAGAGATGAACATCAAGCTTTTTTCTCCACAACTGTTCAAATGCGTCTAGTAAATAGTTATGATTTTTGCGCGGTTCCAAAGTGCAGACAACAAGGTAAACATCCGGATTATCGTTAAAAAGCCGGACAAGCTCTTTTCGAATTGACAAATCTTCGCTCACGTCCTGAATGTCAGCGCCAAGCGGAAAGGAGGCAAAAAGATTTTCCCCTCTTCCAGCAAGCAACTTGTTCTGCGCCAGGGTACGGTGTAATTCCACTTTAACGGCGTCAGAGATCGTTAAAAAATAATTCCCTGCTTTGGCGCCAGCCACCAGCCACTTCTTAAAAATCTGCACCAGATGATCGTCACAATATTGCGGGTATAAGACCGGAATAATATCGTAGACAACAATACCGATGATGACGCCCTGCTTTTTCATCTTTCTAACCGTAGTCCACATATCAAGATGCCATGATGAATCAAGCAGCACCAAGGTGTCATCAGGGCTAATCATCACTTTTTGGGACTCAGAAGTGTCAGTGCCAGGTTTTTTGGCGGCCTTTTCGGTATTTTTGATACCAAGCAAAAATTTGGCAGGCGTAAATGCCACAAATGCCATAATTGCGTCAAGCCCAAAGCCTGGTGCCGGAGTATAGAGGAATTTGTGTAATGGCGAAAACGGCAGCAGTGTATCCCAAAAACTCTTGGCAGCTTCGTAAACATTACATAAATATTGCCTGACTCGCTGATTTAAAAGCATTTCAGACTGAATGCTTTTCTCGTCAAGGGTTTGAAGGTTCGCACCTTTTGTTGATATATTACTGTTGGTTTTTTTATGGTGGGGCCATTTTTTTGGGTTCGCTGGAACTTGAAAAAAACTGCCTTCCTTCCATCTCACCGGAATAACTTCAATATCCAAATCATGTGCTATAGCAGGGCTATATCGTACGATATTCAACACAACACGTTGAATTCCTGAAAGAATTTCCGCCTGATAGGTATGCGTGCATTCCAGAAAATATTTTGATCTTGTCTTGTTGCCCGAATTTTTGCTGGTCATCTGTTTATTCTGCCCAGATCTTTTCATCGGTAACTATATTTATTTTTTTGATATTGGCTTCAGTCATATTGCAACCATTTAGAAAGGTACGATCAAGTAGCATCAGAAATTGTAAATACTAAATGAATTGAAAAATTTTCTAAAACTTGCTCAAACCAAAATTGTCCTTCTTGCACCATTGTAATTTCTAGCCTATAATTACCTATTTTTTCTGGGGCAATTATGTTTATATCAATATCCCTATTCGCCTGCATTTCTAACGGTAACGTCAAAGCAGTTCTTGAACCATCAAAAACTACATATTCACCATTTTCAATATCTTTCCAATGATACGAAAGGTATACAGGGTATGGCATAAGCGATATAAATCTTTCTTGGGAATTATTTTGAACATTGACTTTTATTTTGAAATGTTCACCAATCTGCACAGCAGTCTTTTTTTCTAAAACAACCATTTTTGCATCTAGTGATTCACGATTTAATGGTTGCTGGGTCAGGATGGTCAGAAAGTCCTTTTTGTTTAGCTTGTCATTTGAGCAAATTGCAAAAATACTATCATGTTTTTTTAATAGCTCTTTATTTGGTTTGTAGTTAAAATCACCGAAAGCATCAGAAGTAGATGCTGTACAAACACATACGCTGTCAAAAGTTTGCGTTAGAGCTTTTCTTAGCCCAGCAGGCGTTTGTTCATTAATATGCATCATATCTTCATAATATGTACGGGGGTTTTCAGGTATATACACACCTATGGAATTAGCTATTTTGCGTTTGTTGGCATATCCATATACGTACTTCAACTTGTTTGGTGAAGTATGCACAATAAATATCCCATTTTCCCTTAACAATGTTTTAATTTTGCCAAACATTGCCAAAACTACGTCTTGCTCTATATGCTCAACAACATCGGTTGCAAGGATAACATCAAATTTCTCATCTGTTTCATACTTAATAATATCTGCCTGAACAAAATTTAAATTCTCAACTCCCTTAAATGTTTTAGTAGCAATATCGATAGAATATTTTGAATAATCTAATCCTGTTACATGGAAAGATAATTTAGACAAGGCAAAGGCTAACTCTCCTCTCCCAGAACCTATGTCTAATATTTTCTTTGTCTTATTTGGTCGAGATAAATATATTGCGACTAAAAGCCTTTGATCATGAATCTCTTTACCGTTAGTTTGTAAAAAGGTTTCATATCCACCACAATCAGTCAGGTAATATTTACTATTGTATAGATCAACTAGGGATTCATAAGAGCCTGTGCGTTGCCTAAATATATCTTTTGCATTTGGTTTAGTTTTTATCAATAACTCACCTGCATATCCAGGAATGACCAATGCGTACTCTATGAACTCTTTGTATTTTTCCAAGAAATAGGTGGTACTTAACATATTTGGCTTTGACCCAAAGTACCCATCAACTAATATGTATCGCCCCTTCTCAATAGCTTTTTCCAAATCACTGCTGGTTCCATCACCATCTTGTTGGGCATTTACATGAATAAGATCATAAAAATCACCTGGAAAAGAATCAATTTTTGTAGTGTTACCAATAATAAATCTAGTCTTATATTCTTCCGTTATTTGTTTAGCCCAATTAATAGCGCCTGCTATGCCACCATGGAAATCGTTATCAATATCTATCCCTGTATAACTCGCCTGTGGCGAAGCTTCTAAAAAGGCTATTGCTGAATACCCAAAACGGACACCTATCTCCAAAATGGATTTTGGCTGAATAGCTTTGGAAATGGCATACTTTAATTGATAGTATTCTACCCATGCTGGAAAAAGATATTCTAGTGGATCATTGTCTGCCACATGTTTTTTAAAATCATATTCAGTTCTTTCAAAAGCATCTAATATTTTTTCGATCATTACGTTGAACTCCCAAAACTAGGCCACAACAAAATGTTTGGGATTATCAAATATAAATAAACATTTACCTATTTCATCAATTGAACAATGGTATGCGCATCTTTTACAAACATTTGGGATATCTTCTCGTTCGTCCCATAACTTTTTAATTTTATTTGAATTATATAATCTTGTTAATGAATCATGTTTTAAATTACCCAAATAATGCTGCTGATCACCAAACCCCGCTCCACAAGGACACCAATACAAACTTCCATCAGAATGAATAATAGGTGTAGTTAAAGGCATAAAACAAACAGAAGTATTGTTTCTTTCAGTCAGCCATTTTCCACCCATTGGAAGTCGAACATTTTTCTTATAGTGAGCTGGCCATTTAACATAATTATGGGTTTTACCATATGGTAATTCGACACCTAAGTTGTTTTTCATCCAACTAGAAATATCAAAATCATCATAATACTCAAGCGATCTAAAGCCGAGAAATAGTCTCTTTTTCTCATTTGAAAGTTTAATTATTTTTTTTATAGCTTCAATCATATCAAGATATGTATTTCTACTAGTTAAAAGAGAGTGTTCTTTCTCATTTAATCCATAGACTGAGATATGCATGACTTCTAAACTATTTACTATAAAATCCAACACGTCATCATTATATTTCATAGCAAGAGTCGCATTTGTTGTAAATGAAACTCCTGTTATCAATTTATATTTATTTATTAATTTTATTCTATCTATCAAAAAAGAATCTAATAAAATTTCACCTGTTCTAGGTGTTAATGATAGTTCTCCACCACCTAAGTCAGAATAATCTCCCAATATTTTTTCAAAAAGATTCATTGACATAATATGTTTATTATAATTCTCAACATTATTTGTACAAATTATACATTTATTATTACATACATTAATTGTCTCACAGGACAGCATCAATGGTCTGCTTTTCCCATTATTAAATAAGAAGTTGCTATACTTATCACAATCAAGGAAACTTTGATTTTCATAAATATTATTAATGTTTTTGTTACTAGAAATTTCCATCATTATTTCATTAATCCTTCTGATATTTTTTTCTCAGCTATAAATTTGGGTTTCATGTTATATTGTCCTGAGTATAGAATACTGTCACTGTTTTTAATTACTTTTATTATTTCTACATCTATTAAATATAATAGATATTCTTCGAAGGATCCCTCGCCAAAACCGGAAGCCATAACGCCTATATTTATTGAGTATGAACCTGGGAACAAATTAAAGTCATAAATAAAAGCAACTTTTACCTTTTCCCCCTTTTGAAGAGACTCATTTTTGATATTCATACAGTATGAATTAGTTTCAAACGCAGAAACCCCCAGCCGGTTAACAATCTGGACACCATAATGAGGATCCTTGATATCTCTCAACGCCCTTACTTCAAAAACAATTTTTAAAACATTTTCACTTTCAATATATGAAATTTCTTCATCATTACCATTATATATCTTAAAAGAAACGAGTTTAACTTCGCCGGTTCCAACCTTCATTCCTTCTGATTTATCATTTACAATGATTTTTTCTTTATTATTAATTTCAATTGGCAAATCACCAATATGGCTTTTTTTAAGAATGATACTTTGATAAAAATCAATGATATCTTTCGGCTTTCCGTAATCGACTCTTAAACCATTATCTATTAATATCGCGGTGTCACACAGCACTTTAACCGCATTCATATCATGCGAAACAAAAACTATCGAGCCACCGTTGTTTTTAAACTCTTTAATCTTCCGCATACATTTCTGTTGAAAATAGGCATCTCCCACGGAAAGTGCCTCATCCACCACAAAAACTTTGGGGTCGGCATGTATGGCAACTGAAAAGGCCAGCCGCATAACCATGCCGGAAGAATAGGTTTTCAGGGGCTCCCGGATAAAATCGCCTAACTCGGTGAAGGCAATTATTTTTTCGAGTCGTTCTTCAATTTCTCTCCTGGAAAGGCCAAGATATGTCCCATTAAGGAAAATGTTTTCCAAACCGGAAAACTCCTGGTTAAAACCAGTGCCAAGTTCAAGGAGGCCGGTTATCCTGCCCTTTATGTGTATCGCGCCCCTGTCCGGCATCAAAATTCCGGTCAGGATTTTAAGCAGGGTTGACTTCCCTGCGCCATTTTGGCCGACAATGCCAAGGGTTTCACCCTCCCGCACCTCAAAACTTACATTCTTCAGGGCGTGAAACTCTCTATGGTAGCATCGGCGCAGGATGATCTCTTTGAGCCGATCCGCCGGGGATTGATAGAGCTTGAATGTCTTAACAATATTAGAAACAGAAATCATTGCTCTGCTGATACCTTTTGAAAAACGGTCAGGGTTTCCCTGGCTGTCCGTTGCCAACTGAGGAGCTTTGTCCGGGCGTGTCCCTGGCTGACAAGATTATCCCTTGTTTCGCTGTCTGTTACCACGGTTTCGATGGCCGAGGCCAGTTCGTCACTGTTTTGGGGATCGATTAACAGCGCACCTTCTCCAGCCACCTCCGGCATGCTGGCCACATTGGAACAGATTACCGGACATCCGCAGGCCATGGCCTCAACAATCGGCAGGCCGAACCCTTCGTAGAGACTTGGATAGACCAGGACGGTTGCGCCATTATATATAGCCGCCAGATGGGCGTCCGGGATATGACCAATGATATAAATACGTCCGCTCAGTCCAGCCTTTTTTGCAGTCTCAAGCCATTTTTTACTGCCCCAACCATGCCAACCGGCCAAAACCAGAGGGATATCTGTTCGCGCGTCCTGCAATGCATTGATGACACAATCAATATTCTTCCGAGGTTCCAGGGAACCGACAAAAAGCAGATAGGAATCCGGCAGGCCGTAATGTTCCAGAACTTCATGGACTTGTTCTCTTGACCGTGGGCCAAAAATTGGATCCGGAGCCAAAGGCACGGACGACACCATCTCCGGCGGCAGCTTCAATTCGTCAATGATCTCCTGGCGGATAAATTCCGAAATTGTCAAAATATGGCCGGCAAAAGGTAGACGGCGCTTGAAAAAATACTCGAAAAACCATACCCGTTCCTGCGGGTGTGTTTCCCTGTAGCGGCGTATAGAGAGATCATAGATGGAAAAAACGGTTGGGACATCAGGTAATTTTGCCGGGACAAATGCTGTTTCGTGATAAATGTCAATTTTTTCCCCCCTGCAAATTCCTCGCAAAATCTGCTCGTATCGGAGCCAGTGGACAGACCTTAGACAAAAAACCGCAAAATCCGGCAACTTCCATACGGCTGCGGTAGCTTTTTCCCATTTCATGCTGTCGGCCAGAGGAGGCGTATCCTCTACTACCTCTTTTCCGGTCAGATATGAAACATCAACCTGTTCCAGGCAGGCCATTTCGCTGTACATATTGCGCAGGTAGCGGGCAATGCCGGTCAATAGGCCGGTCATTGCCATAGCATTAACGAGGATTCTCATAACTATCCAGCTAACTTGAGAATCATTGGATATAAAAAGAAAATCCCAGTTAGAAAAATGAAATGTAAAACCAATAGAACATATACCTTGATATGAACTATTATACGTTTCCAGACCAGTAATCCTGCGGCAAGGAAAAAGATGCTCCAGGCAAGGAGAAAAGTAAATCCCATCATAGAAAATCCCTTATATCTTTTTCCAGATACCGAAACATTATATACGATAAAAACAGAACAAAGTGAGTAATAATTGAAAGGGTAACAAGAGAATTAAAGGCTGGATAGTCGTGAAAAACAAAAATTCTTTGATAGGACTCAACAAGTATAAATGCCGGATTGTAGACAATGATATTTTTGACAAATTCGGGCAGGATATCAAAAACATAGACAATGGGGGTAAACCAAAACCACAATTGCAGAATCACTCCTGTTATTTCTCTTATATCACGGATAAAAACCGTCAGTGATGCAGTAAACAACCCTATGCCAAATGCCAGAATCTGCTGAAGGTAGAAAATAAAAGGAACAAGCATAAGGCTGGGATGGAAAGAATAATCCAGAAAAGCCAGGAAGATGAAAAAAAAGACCATAGACAGTAAATAAGTTATGGTTTCTGACAGATTTATATGAAGGAGCAATGATGGCAGGGAAGTATTAATTTTTGAAATAATATGTTTCTTGTCCAGAAATGCAGAAGTAGATCTGCCAACTGTCCCTGCAAAACATGCCCAGGGGATCAGACCGGCAGCAAGATATATTCCATATGCATTTATGTCTGAACTGCCGGGCAGACGCGCCCCCATCAATTTGCCAAATATAATCAGATAAATAAAGAGGTTGACCAATGGCCAGATTATGGCCCATAAGGAGCCGAGGACAGAACCGGCAAAACGTTCAGTAAAATCACGTTTTGTTATTTCGATTATAAATGAAGTGTTGAGTGTAGACATAGGTATTCAGGGAGCTTAGCTTACCCTTTCAAGTTCCGCTTCCACCATTAATCTTGCGACATCTTTGGTTTTGTATGTTGCCCTCCACCCAAGAACACTTTCGGCTTTGCCGGGATCAGCTCTGATTGTTTGAATATCTGTTGGCCGTAAAAGTCCTTTGTCTGACCGAACATGGTCGTGCCAATCCAGATTGAGTGTTTCAAACACCGCGGTAATAAAATCTTCCAGGCTGTAGGTCTCTCCTGTGGCAATTATATAGTCATCAGGTTCTTCCTGCTGGAGCATTGCCCACATAGCCTCGACATACTCCGGTGCCCAGCCCCAGTCACGTTCAATTGAGATATTCCCTAACAATAGTTTTTCATCACTGCCATTGGCAATACGACATGCTGTCTTAACGATTTTCCTGGTCACAAAACGTTCCGGTCGCAGATATGACTCATGATTAAATAAAATTCCCGTGCAGGCAAAAATATTGTAAGCTTCGCGATAGGTTACCCCCTGCCAACAGGCAGAGGCTTTTGCAACGCCATATGGACTACGCGGCCTGAAGGCATCGGTTTCACTTACGGCTTTCCCATTAGTGTTACCAAAACAATCGCTGGAACCGGCATTAAAATATTTTATCGGAATATTTAAAAACCTGATGACTTCAAGTAGATTTAAATTAGCAACGCTTATGCTTTCAAATGTCTCAACCGGCTGCTCAAAAGAGAGGGCAACAGAACTTTGTCCGGCAAGATTATATATCTCATTCGGCTCATATTTTGCGACAATCTGCAGAACACTCCTGAAATCATGAATCGAGGCCGAGACAAACTCAATTTTATTTTTTATTCCCAGTCGTTTCAGGTTAGGGAAAAAACCTCGCTGAGCATCTCGAGTAACACCTATTAGCTTGTAACTCTTTTTCAAAAGAAAGTCTGCGAGGAAACTACCGTCTTGACCTGTAATTCCAAAAATAAGAGCTGTTTTCATTGGATTTTTTTTAAAATATATTCTTTAAAAGTAACTACTCATGGGGTAAGCGCCTAATGTGTGCAAACCTCAGTATTTGTAACTAGTTACAGGGTGCCGTAGATTTTCGTGATCAGACTGGCGCAGCATACTGGTGCTATGTAAGACAGGCTGATCGCGGAAATATCCGGTGCCCTGTGAGCAGTTACCTTTAAAATCTTAATTATTGAGCTTAAAAGCAAAAATAACGAAAACCGCAGAATGTAACTTGTCACGTTCTATTCGTTGTATGCATAGGTTTTGAAACCGTGTCCTTTAACCAGTTCATCTCGCTCCGCGCCCCTCAGATCGTGTTGAACCATCTCGGCAACGAGCTGCTTAAACGTTATACGAGGTGTCCAACCGAGCTTTTTCCTGGCTTTTGATGAATCGCCGATCAGGGTTTCAACTTCGGTTGGACGAAAGTAACGCGGGTCGATCTTAACAATACATCTGTCATTCTCGTCAAATCCTTTTTCATCAACACCTTTGCCTTCCCAACGAATGCTGATCCCAAGTTCACGGGCGGCAGCGTTAATAAAATCTCTTACGCTGTGCTGTTCGCCGGTTGCTATAACAAAATCTTCAGGCTCCTCCTGCTGCAGCATGAGCCACGCCATTTCAACATAATCCCTGGCATGGCCCCAGTCTCGTTTTGCCTCAAGATTGCCGATATAGAGGCAGTCCTGCAGGCCGAGTTTAATTCGAGCCAGAGCACGCGTGATTTTACGGGTAACAAAAGTCTCACCGCGAACAGGAGATTCATGATTAAAAAGAATACCATTACAGGTATACATGCCATAGCCTTCACGATAATTAACACATATCCAGTAAGAATATAGTTTAGCCACTGCGTAAGGGGAACGAGGATAAAAAGGAGTATTCTCGTTTTGGGGTGTTTCCTGCACTTTGCCGAATAATTCCGATGTGGAGGCCTGGTAGAAACGGGTCTTTTTTTCAAGACCAAGGATACGGATCGCCTCAAGCAGACGAAGGGTTCCCAGGGCATCGGAATCTGCAGTGTACTCTGGTTCTTCAAAGGAGACGGCAACATGGCTCTGGGCCGCCAAATTGTAAATTTCGTCCGGCTGAACTTGCTGGATAATCCTGATAAGGCTGCTGGAATCCGTTATGTCTCCATAGTGAAGAATAAAATTACTTTCAGCGGCACAGGGATCCTGATAAAGATGATCAATACGATCAGTATTAAATAGTGACGCCCTGCGCTTTATCCCATGAACTTTATACCCTTTATCCAGAAGTAACTCAGCAAGGTAGGAACCATCCTGTCCTGTTATTCCGGTAATTAAAGCTGTTTTAGACATAAAATTTTCCTTTTTCTTCACGCTCAGCAGATTTGTTTTTTTAAACAGGGAACCTGATCTCGATTCTTATGCATTCCGACCCGGATAACCTTCAGATAATAATAAATGATCGTAACTACTCATGGGCTAAGCGTCCTAACTTCGCTAACCCCTGTAATTGTAACTGCTTACAGGGTGCCGTAGATTTTCATGATCAGGTCGGCGCAGCGTATTAGTCATACGTAAGCCGGATTGATCGCGGAAATATGCGGTGCCCTGTGAGCAGTTACAAATGATCTTTGTTTTGGTTTTATAGGTAATATTCATTTATGCCGGGACAGAAACAGGCTGCTGATTTCTGTTGTGCCCCGAAAGAACAGCAAGCCTGTTTGTCCCGGATATGATCCTACATTTCAGGCTAGGCTATTTAAAACAACGAGTGTGGAATGGTCAAGTAAAAGCTGTGCTTATTTTTTCAAAATGTCTTGATTTGAGAAAAAATGTCTATTCTCGGACAGCCTCCTAGCGGTCCATGAACACCACCCCTGCACGCGCTTTAACCCTGCGATATACCAATGTATTATCGCAGGGCGTGGAGTACGCACATGGCGGTGTCCCTGAATCCCTTACATTTACAGGGTTGTCGTCGTCCGGGTGTACTTTATTGAGCGTTATCATAATTTAGATAGGTATCTTTTTGTAAAAATTTTAACCCAGCAGGGTAATTAATAATACCCCGCTGAACATAAGCGAAACTCCCAATCCTCTTTTTATTATATTTTTTTCTTTAAAAATCAACCAGCCGAGAATCACGGTAAAAAGAATACTGCTTCGTTTTACCGCGACCATATAAACTGCGGTAGTAAGCATGATGGCCAGGCCGTGACAGCTGACATGGATAGTAAGCAGGGAGCCGAGCAGCAGGCCTTTGTTCGCGTTTTGGCTTAAAATTTTAAAGCTTGTCCGGCTGAAAAGAAAAATGCCGGTTAACAGGGTCAGGTTAAAGATTAGAAAAAAGAAAAAGGTAAAAAACAGTGGTGAGGAATGAATCATGCTTTTTTTAGCGACCACTGCGGCAAAGGCAAAAATAATTGCCACAGTCAGCATCAGCATGGAACCTTTTTCCTGCCATAATTTTTTAAAAGGCCGACTGAACCCTTCCTTGAAACCGGAAAAATTTAATAGATAGCTGCCGCCGACAATCAACAGAATGCCGGTTATGCCCCAGGCGTTTACTTTTTCGTTCAATACAATGATTCCGGTAAAAAGCATGAAGACCGGAGTAAAAGCCAGAAAGGGTACGGTCAGTGATAAAGGTGAGAGTTTAAGGCTGTAAATATAAAGGATATAAGCCAGCCAGTTAATCGGCAGGGAAAGAAGAAACGTCCACCAGAAGGTCTGGTCAAGGATGGGAATTTTTACCAGCAGGCAGCCGCAGATCAGCAGGGGCAGAGACCAGAAAAGTTCAATGGCGGCTATCTCAAGAGGAGTAAGAGTGTCACAGAAAATTTTAACCGAGGTATCCCGGACAGCAATACTGAAGGCGGTAATTATGGAAATAATAAACCAGGTCATGAGTAATTATAACACTGGACAGGGAAAAGAGGGATACCTCTGTATTTTTTAGTCCCTTAGAATTGATTTTCGTGTTAATTATACCCCTCTTGAAATAAAATAGGTAAGCGCTCCAGGAAAACTCCAGTTCTCCTGTAGGAGCCCAGCCCTCTGGGCGATAAAACGTGGAGCAAAATTCATAGCATGGATCGTCCAGAGGCTGGATGCCCGGAAGTACCGGGCAGCACAACCCGCATTTTTATGTACGGTGACAGCTGGAAAAAAAATTTGATCCAGCTATGCCGGCTTATTTAACCATCAAAACGAATTAAATCAATTATGACCGACTTTGTTCACCTTCATGTCCATACCCAGTACAGCCTGCTGGATGGAGCAATACGCCTGGATGATCTTTTTAAGAAATGTAAAGAATTCGGCATGGATACGGTCGCAATCACCGACCATGGCGCCATGCACGGAGCTTTGGAGTTTTATGTCAAGGCTAAAAAGGCTGGAATAAAACCGATAATCGGCTGTGAATTTTATATTGCCCCTGATTCCCGTTTCAGCAAAAAGGCAAAAAGCGCCGGCAAAGCCGCCTTTCATCTGGTTCTGCTGGCCATGGATATTAAAGGCTACAAAAATTTGATGAAACTTGCCAGCATTGCCCAGCTGGAAGGTTTTCATTATAAACCAAGGATAGACAAAGAGGTTCTTGCCCTGCACAACGAGGGGTTGATTGCCATGACCGCCTGCCTTCATGGTGAAATTCCTTTCCTTATTGCCAAAGAAAAAAAAATAGAGGCGGCCCGGCAAAAAGCCCTGGAGCTTAAAAAAATATTCAGTGACCGGCTTTATTTTGAAATCCAGGAAAATGGTATTGCCGAACAGACCATCGTTAATCAGGGTTTGATAAAACTGGCCAGAGAGCTTGATGTGCCACTGGTGGCCACCAATGACTGTCATTACCTCAACCAGGAGGAATCCGCGGCCCATGAGCTGCTGCTTTGCATCCAGACAGGAAAGACCATTCATGATGCCAATCGCTTTAAGTTCCCCACTGATCAGCTTTATTTTAAATCAGCCGCGGAAATGGAAGAGGCTTTCAGTTATTGTCCTGAAGCCATAGCCGAAACCCGGCGGATTGCCGAGCGCTGCAATCTTGAATTATCCTTTGATGAATATTATTTCCCGGCCTTTCCCGTGGAAGAGGGAGAAACCCTGGAAAGCATGTTTGAGCGGGACTGCCGGCAGGGATTCAAGGAAAGGATGTCTGAGTTGCGGAGGCGGCAGACGGTAAGCCGTGAAGACGAAAAAAAATATCGTGACCGGCTCGATATGGAAATCGGTATTATCAGGGAAATGGGGTTTTCCGGTTATTTTCTGATTGTCGCCGACTTTATCAACTGGGCCAAGCATCATGATATCCCGGTGGGACCGGGACGTGGTTCCGGGGCCGGCAGCCTGGCTGCCTATGCCATGCGGATAACCGATATTGATCCCATTCCCTATGGCCTGATTTTTGAACGTTTCCTTAATGTGGAACGGAAAAGCATGCCTGATTTTGACGTGGATTTCTGCCAGGAACGCCGGGGGGAAGTTATTGAGTATGTCCATGAAAAATATGGAGGTGACAGCCATGTCGCCCAGATAATTACCTTTGGCTCCATGAAGGCCAAGGGGGTTATCCGTGATGTGGGACGCGCTCTGGATATCCCCTTTGCTGATGTGGATCGGGTGGCGAAACTTATTCCTGATGTCCTGAAAATGACGATCAAAAAGGCTCTGGAGGAGGAACCGCGTTTAAAGGATCTGCAGAAACGCGATCCGCGCATAGCCGAACTTATTTCTATTGCCCTGGTTCTTGAAGGCCTGCAGCGCCATACCTCTACCCATGCCGCCGGAGTTGTGGTGTCACCGGAACCCATGGTGGAATACCTGCCTCTTTGCAAGGGCCCCAAGGGCGAGGTTTTGACCCAGTATGCCATGAAGTATACTGAAATGACCGGCCTTATTAAGTTTGATTTTCTGGGTTTAAAAACCCTGACCGTTATTGACCGGGCTCGGAAACTTATTGAACAGGCAATAGCCGGACCCCTGGATATCTCGGCGATTCCCCTGGATGATTTAAAAACCTATGATCTTCTCTGCCGGGGCGATTCCCTGGGGGTCTTCCAGCTTGAAAGTTCCGGGATGCGCGCTCTGCTGACCAAGATGAAACCCGAGGTTTTTTCCGATTTGATTGCCTTGGTGGCTCTTTATCGTCCCGGCCCCCTGGACAGCGGTATGGTAGATACCTTTGTCGAAACCAAGCATGGCCGCAAGAAGGCCGTTTACCTGCTGCCCGGCCTTGAACCAATCTTAAAAGAAACATACGGGGTTATTGTCTACCAGGAACAGGTAATGAAAATTTCTAATGTCCTGGCCAGTTATTCGCTGGGTGATGCCGATATCCTCAGGCGGGCCATGGGTAAAAAAATTCCTGAGGTTATGGAGGAGGAACGGGAAAAATTCATGGCTGGAGCCAAGGCCAATAATCTCGATATGGCCAGGGCCGGCCAGATTTTTGACCTGATGGCAAAATTTGCCGGTTATGGCTTTAACAAGTCCCACAGTGCCGCCTATGCCCTGATTGCCTATCAGACAGCCTGGCTCAAGGCCCATTATCCGGCCCAGTTCATGGCAGCCCTGCTTTCCTGCGATGTCAGCAATACTGACAAGGTAGTGTTGTACATTAATGAATGTAAAGAGCACGAAATTGCTGTGCTGCCCCCGGATATCAATGAAAGCGATCAGGATTTTACTGTAATCAACGATTGCATCCGTTTTGGCCTGGCAGCGGTGAAAAATGTCGGGGGCATGGCCCTTGTTTCCATCATGGAAGAACGGGCCAAGGATGGGCCGTTTAAATCTTTAGGTGATTTCTGTGCCAGGGTTGATTCCCGCAAGGTAAATAAAAGGGTGATTGAAAGCCTGATTAAATCCGGGGCCTTTGACTCCCTGGGAGCCAGGCGGTCACAGCTCTTTGCTATTCTTGACCAGGCCATGGAACATGCCCAGGCAGCCCAGCGTGACAAAGAGAGCGGCCAGTTGTCCCTTTTTTCCGTTATGCCGTCCGAGGTCAAGGAGAAATCCACGGTTATTCCGCTGCCTGATATCCCGGAATGGCCGGAACAGGAAAAACTGGCCGCGGAAAAAGAAACTGTGGGGTTTTATATCACTGGCCATCCCCTGGATGATTACCGCCGCGAGCTCAATGCCCTCTGCCGGACGGAAATCAGTGAGCTGGGTGGTTTAGACGATAATATTCCGGTAAGGATAGGCGGTTTATTCAGCAGTTACAAGGAACATAAAAGTAAAAAGGGTGAGCGGATGGCCTTTGCCGTTCTGGAAGACACGATGGGACGGGTCGAAGTCCTGATATTCCCGACCGCCTTTGCCCGGTCATCTCATTTACTGGATGCCGGCCGGCCGGTAATTGTCCAGGGTAAATTACAGAAGGAAGAGGAGCAGGGGGTAAAGATTATTGCCGATGAGATTCTCAACCTGGATGAAGCCCGGTTGAAATACACCTCAGTCGCGCAAATTATGCTGAAGACCAACCTGGTTAATACCGGCAAACTCGAAGAACTGAAAAAGGTTCTTCAGCAGAATCACGGGCCCTGTCCGCTGCTGTTTACTCTTCATTTTCCCGGACGCGGCGAAGCTGATATTGAAAGCACGGAGTTAACGGTTAACCCCAGCCTTAAGTTCAGCGAGATGGTGGGCAAAGTTCTGGGCTATGAGGCCGGGAGTTTTCAAATGACCAGGCCGGAGCTGAAAAGCAGAAAGAAAAAAAATGGTAAATGGCAGAAAAGGGTTTAATAAGGGCTCACACAAAAATAACTTCGCATTCTAAGGCACAATGTGGACCTTATCTCTACTAATTTATTTTTGAGTGAACCCTAAGGGCTCGTTCATAAATAAATTCACATTTTGAGGTGGTAAATATGATACAGGTTGAGGCGATCATGGTCAGGCAAAACCGCAGGCGTAGCAGGGCTA
>JANTFJ010000010.1 GCA_024763495.1 Desulfobulbaceae bacterium
CAGCACCTCACGGAGTCGGAGTTTATGCCCTGTTTTTAAGGGTGCTTACCTCTTTGCCCATTTGAGCCTGCTTGAATAGCACCAGTATGCTGCGCAGACACAGGTAAGCGAGGAACGAGACTCCGAATGAACAAATCTAAGGCACAGGTAAACGCTTAGAGACTTAAATATTGCAAAGATTTACTCCCTGGTGAACGGTTACCAAGGCAGTGGGGTTGAAGTAGTTTTTCGCCCCTCCCTGAACAGTTACCTATTTTCTTAACTTTTCTGCCAGTTCCGATACGGCCATGGCATAGCGGTTTGAATTATTCCAAGCAGTTATGGCCTGAAAATTAGGGTAACCGGCCACATAACGCATTTTACCGTTTTTCAGCTCAAGGCCGACAATAGTCACTTTTTTATTGTCCGGCGCAGGCGGCAGATCTATCTTCTGCGTTTCAGCGACTGCTCCCACCTCAACAAAGCCCTTTCTTCCCTTCCTGTAGGCCTGCCGTAATTGTTCACCTGCCAGTTCATCCCCGATTTCCTGATAAATCGGCGCACCGTAAACCCAGCCGAAGCGATGCAGATAATTGGCTATACTGGCCAGGATATCTGGCACAGACTTCCAGACGTCACGTCTGCCGTCACCATCAAAATCAACCGCGTATTCGCGAAAACTTGAGGGAATAAACTGGGTCTGGCCAAAGGCGGCACCATAGGAACCGGTAACGCTTAAGGGATCAACATTATTATCGCGGCAAAGCAGAAGAAAATGGACAAGCTGCCGGCGGTAAAAGGTTCGCCGACGGGGATAGGCGTCAAACATGGTGTTTAAAGTTTGAAAAAGTTTAAAGGCACCTTTGTGTTTTCCAAAACGGGTC
The DNA here is from genome assembly GCA_024763495.1 of Desulfobulbaceae bacterium. Lineage (GTDB taxonomy): Bacteria > Desulfobacterota > Desulfobulbia > Desulfobulbales > SURF-16 > JANTFJ01. The sequence continues at coordinate 864 of JANTFJ010000010.1, forward strand.
TCAATCCCCCAGATTGCCACAACAATCTCTTTTTCCACCCCGATCTTTTTTTCCACCTGCTGCAGGATATCAGCATATTGACGAATTTTCTCTCTGCCTTCCTTGATTACATCTTTAGTTATAAATAGTGGATAATACGCGTAATATGGCTTGGCCTCCCATTGGGAATCCATTAATTCCAACACCCTTTTCTTAATGGTAACCCGGGAAAATAATTGATCAAGTTCAACTGGAGAAAAATGATAGCGGAGCCGTAACTCCTTGAACAGTCCCTGATAACGACGGGAAGTAAGATCAATAGCCTGACCATCACTCACCAGATCAGCAGCACTGGGTTTTTCTTCAGCCAGGCAACAGGGAACAACCGCAAACAACAGAATTGCAAGCCAGATACATATTTTCCCGGTCAGGCGGGCTGAATGTACCAAAATGCTTCGAGTTTTTTCCCCGCCCATGGGGCGCTGTTGACTCTCTTCTGCTCTGTTCACGGACTAAAGGTCTCCTCAAAGGCATGAAAAAAATCATCAAGCCGGCCTTGCGGCAGATTGTTTATCCCGGCTGCGGCAGCCCGCCCCCCTCCGCTGGGGAAGCGACGACAGAGATCGACTGCCCCCTGCTTGCGAGCCAGGGGGGCCCTGACACTGGCCATAAAAGAGCCATCACCATTATCTACCAGCAGGGCATGGGCTTTATCAGGCACTTCCCGGGCTTTTTCATTGGCAAAAACTCCGGCAGCCCGACGCGGCCAGGTAGCTGCCGGAAATTTATAAATCCGGCCAATTCCGCTGTCAATCAAAGGTGGAGTATTGCGGGCCAGTTCCATATCATGGATAAATCCCCGGCGCAGTTGAGCCAGGACATCTGACTCGTGATAAAAATCAAGGGGATCGGCAAAGGGACGTACTGCCTCATAGAGCAGGGCAGGAGAAAAATGCAGATCACTGAGAACCTTGCCGTACCCATTATAATTAAGCAATTCGCCAATCTCCCGCAGTTTTGCCAGATCATCAGGGGCAGGAGAAATTTCTGAAGCCGCAGCCTGAGCGGAATCATGGAGATTATCCCCGAAGGCGGCAACTACCGCCCAGGCCCGAAAACGGCCCCCCAGCAAACGATCAACAATCAGTCCGGTACATATTTCCGGATCAGGATCAATATCGGTGGTAAGCAAATCAGCAGAGGGTATTTCCCCGGCAAAATGATGATCTATATAATGAATATTATTTCCACGACCAAGCAGGATATCAAGAGCCTGCCGATTTTTATCAAAAGAGATATCCAATACAGTGATCCGGCTGTCACAGACAGCCGGATCTTCAGCAAGCCGGGCTAAGAGATCAATATCGCGCTTTACCCCGGTAATCAGCCGGGATTCTCGAGGTTCGGCAAGACGCAGCTGGTGCAGGGCACAGATACCATCAGCATCGCCGTTAAAAACATCATAATCTGTCACGGTAGGCTCTTCCTTTTCAAAACGTAACTACTCACGGGGTAAGTTCCGGAACATCGCAAACCACCTGATTGTAACTGTTTACAGGGTGCCGGAGATTTTTACGAGCTGGCTGGCGCAGCATATTAGTCATACGTAAGTCAGCCTGCTCGCGGAAAGAGGTAAGCACCCTTAAAAACAGGGCATAAACTCCGACTCCGTGAAGTGCTGGTGAACGCTTACGTGCACTTTATTGCGCGCTGTCTTATAATTCACTGGAGCTGGTGACATTCAAGCCGCCATTTTCGGCGCTCAGGCCAAGACCAACCCGTTCGCCCAGGCCGATAATTGAAAATATTAATGTTGCCTGGTCATCATCCGGGGTATGGGCGGCAGTAAATTTCAGGGCCCAGCAGCCTGGTTGATAAACAATCCCGAAGGAACAGTCAACAGTTTCACTGCTGTCGAGATTCTGGACAAGGTTTCCTTCCATGGCCCAGGCATCGTCAAGATGAAAAAGAAAACTGCCGTTTAACTGGTTTATTTCACTGCCTTTAACGAAACGATAATCCAGGGCCAGGCTGTCGCCGTTACTGCCGGTATAACGGTTAAGGATATCGTAACTGTTTATTCCATCACCATAGACATTATAGGTTGCAATGTATTTTGTTTCCAGGTTGGGCAGCGGATAAAGGTCAAGGGTAAAATTAATATCAGAAAAGGGCCTGTGCCTGTCGCCGGCTTCATCCAGGCTTCGCCGCTGTTCATGGATATCATAAGTCTGATCAATAGAAAAATAACCAATATAATGATTAAAAAATGATCCGTTGTCAGCAATGCCGCCCAGGAGAAAATCATTTCTGATTTCATAGCGCAGCTTGTTTATATCAGTGAGAGTATCAAGGCTGTCAAAACAGGGAAGGTCTTCTTCGCTGCCCACATCCATATATTGATAACTTATTTCCGGGCGAATGGAATGATTTAAGCGCTGAACAGAACCCCAGTTGACGGCAAAATCACGGCTTAACGTAGTGCCTAGATTAATCTCGGCATCCCATGCTGAACGATTCTGGCTGTCATCCTTATCCCAGGCCAGAGAGTCAGGGCCATGATCTTCAACAAGATAAGAAGTCTGCCTGACTCCGGCGGACATTGTGCCTTCAAGTGCCTTGCCGCCAAAGGGCAACGGAGCAACCAGCCGGGGGCTTAAATCAAGCCGGTGGCCGCCAACCCCTTTGTCCCGCCAGAAATAATCATACTGGGAATCCCAGAGAAAATTCATGCTGGTTGCCGGAACATTGAAATTGCCGGCAAAAAATATTCGGGGCAGAGTATGAAGCTCGGATGTCTGGCGATCATCATGCCCTTCATCATCAACCCCAATGAATTCCCCGCCCAGAAAAATCGAATCCCAATTTTTGGCCAGCTGCACCCGAGATTCCCGAAATGGTACGGTTTTTTCCATCAATCCACGGCTGAACATCTCTTCAAGCGCATTATTACCGGCATCAAAACCAACTATGCTTTTTTGAAATTCCTGGAGATAATCCTTATCAGAGACTAAATCCAGATCCACCCGGCCAACCAGATCCGCCCCAAAGTCATAATCCATCATACCCCTGAGCCAGTAACGATTAGTTTCATCACGCAGGTAGCCGTCATCCTTATAATCATCCTCTGCCTTATCTTTCAACTTGTCATGCAGATAACTGAAGGACAGCAACCCCTTAATCCCGGAATCACCGACATAACGGAACTCAATCCCGGCCACCACGCCCCGGTCAGTCAGGTAACCCGGATACAGGGTAAGATCAGCACTGGGAGAAAGATTGACAAAATAAGGGGTGACCAGCCCGGTACCACTCCGTTGTGACTGGGAAAACTCAGGCAGGAGAAAACCACTGCGCCGTTTACGGTTAGCAGGATAAATCATATATGGTAAATAAAAAACCGGAACTCCCTTGACCCGTAATACTGAATGTTTAAGAACCACAACCCCTTCAAGATCAAGAGTGGCATCAGCAGAACAAAAAATCCAGGGCGGAGATTCTCCCTCAGCAGTAGAGCAGGTAGTCATGGTACTGTTCCGCAGATGATAAGTCATGGTTCCGGTTTTTTCTACTGTTTCACCGGTGAAATGGAGATTACTCTCTGGTACAAAAAGGGTAGCATCACTGATAGTTGCTGTATTGTCATCCAGATTTAAGCTGGCCTCCCAGGCTGTGGCTTTCTCTGTTTTAGAATGAAAAGCGAGATTGCCCCTGGCGGTTACCGTGTTTTCCCGGACATTATAACGAACCCAGTCACCTGTGATTGTTACCGGCGGGCTGCCTTTTTCCACGATCGGAGTCAGCACGACATTACCTTCGGCCACAATATTTTCCGGATTATTGAGGCGGAGCATCTTGTCGGCACTTATCTCCCAGGCCCCGGAACTGGTCTGTTGAGCCCTGACCTCGGCATCCCGCAGGCCAAGCAGGGCCCCACAGCAAAAAGCCAGGGCAATCGACTTTTTGAAAAATGAATATTTTAGAGGATGATTAGGCGGCATTACATTCCTTTGTGGGGTATAGCTGTCCGGCCTGATCGCGAAAAATTAAATATCCGGACAATTTAGGTTTAAGGTTCCGATTTCAAAATTAATCTTTTAATACTGCGCCGGTACTGCCTGAAGTAACCATTTTGGCATATCGGCCCACATAACCACCGGTAATTTTCGGGGCAGGAGGCTGCCAGCTTTCTTTGCGCCTGGCCAGCTCCGCGTCATCAACATGGATACTCATAGTACGGGCCGGGATGTCAATGTCAATAATATCGCCCTCGCGCACCAGAGCGACAGGACCGCCCTCTGCCGCCTCAGGAGAGACATGACCTATACAGGCCCCCTGGGTTCCACCGCTGAACCTGCCATCAGTAATAAGCGCCACGCTTTTGCCCAGTCCCATGCCGATTATTGCCGAGGTCGGAGAGAGCATTTCCGGCATACCGGGGCCGCCTTTAGGCCCGCAATAACGGATAACAACCACATCTCCCTGGTTAATTTTTCCGCCCAGAATTGCTTCCTGAGCCTCCTCTTCAGATTCATAAATACGGGCAGGACCCTGGTGACGCAACATTTCTTCCGCCACAGCCGACTGCTTAACCACGCCGCCGTCCGGGGCAAGATTCCCCCGGAGGATAGCAATACCACCCTGCTTATGATATGGATCATCAACCGGACGGATTATCTCTCGATCATAAGTTTCGGCCCTGGCCAGATTAGCGCCAAGATTCTGTCCGGTAACGGTTTTTACCTGCTGATGCAGTCCTGTTTCAGTCTTCAGCAATTCAGCCATAACCGCCTGGACGCCGCCGGCCTCATCCAGCTGCTGCAGACTGTGAGGGCCGCCGGGTATCAGGCTGCAGAGATGGGGAACCCGCATACTGACCTCATCAAAAAGGTTGAGATCAAGATCAACCTCAGCCTCCCTGGCAATGGCCGGAACATGCAGAACCGTATTAGTTGAACAGCCCAGGGCCATATCAACAGCAATGGCATTTTCAAAAGCCTTACGGGTAGCTATATCCCTGGGCAGAATTTCTTCATGAAACAGATTCATTACCGCCATACCGGCATGTTTGGCCAACCGGATTCGAGCAGCGGAAACCGCAGGCACAGTGCCGTTCCCCGGCAAGGCCAACCCCAGAGCTTCGGCCAGGCAATTCATTGAATTAGCTGTAAACATCCCGGAACACGAACCACAGGTGGGACAGGCCGCATCTTCCAGCTCGTTTAATTCTTCCCGGGTCATGGTATTGTTCTTGACCCGGCCTACCCCCTCAAAAACACTGACCAGATGCACGTCCCGCCCCTGGAAACGTCCTGTTAACATGGGGCCGCCGCTGACCATAACCGCTGGAATATTGAGGCGCAGCATAGCCATTAACATTCCGGGAACTATTTTATCACAATTGGGAACCAGCACCAGAGCATCAAAGGGATGAGCCATGGCCATTATTTCAACGGAATCAGCAATAATCTCCCGACTGGCCAGAGAATATTTCATTCCTTTGTGATTCATGGCAATCCCGTCACATACGCCAATGGTGGCAAAGCTGACCGGGGTGCCGCCCGCCAGCCTGACTCCGGCCTTTACCGCCTTGACAATCTTATCCAGCTCAACATGACCGGGAATAATTTCGTTGTGAGCATGTGCAATACCAATAATCGGCCTGTTCAGTTCCTCATTGGTATACCCCATGGCCTTGAAAAGGGAACGGTGCGGTGCCCGCTCCAGTCCTTTTTTCATTACATCGCTACGCATAATTATTTTCCTGAATTAAAATTTCACAACCAACCAATCAGCCAAAACTGCAGAAAGTTAAGCGCCTGGAGTTAAGGTGTCAAGGCAAAATTCTATATTTATCTTGATAAATAACAAGTATTGTTTTATTTTTATTCAGTAACTGGTTACAGGGTATCGAATATTTTCGTCATCAGCCCGGCTTACGTATAACTAATACGCGGCACCTGACTGATGACGAAAATCTCCGGCACCCTGTAACCAGTTACAGTTCGGTGTTTTTAACGGTAGGTTTTAAGAGTGTGAGTAGTTACTTTATTTATTAAGAAACTTAAAGATACCATCAATTCAACTTATCGGGCAACCAGGAAAACTTTATTTCCCTTGAGGCTTTGCAAAAACATTAACTGCTAATTTGACATCATCAGGCGCTTTAAACGAGTTTAACAAACGCAATTGTTACTGTTCAGCCCCCCCTACTTTATCTGCTCACGAGAGATACTTCCTGTTGGCAGTCAACTGAATAGTTACCCCTTAATCTACATATTATGAAATATTTATTCGGCCCGGTCAATTCCCGCCGCCTGGGTCTTTCGCAGGGGATTGATCTCCTGCCCGCTAAAATTTGTGACTTCAACTGTATTTACTGTGAAATAGGCTCCACAACCAACCTCACCTGTGAACGGCAGGAATATACTCCAAGCAGTGAAATAATTGCCGAAATAAATCTGTTGCTGGCCGACCAGCATCCTCCTATAGATATTTTTACCATAACGGCCAGCGGAGAACCTACCCTGCATACCGGGCTGGGCCGGATTATTGCTCACCTGAAACAAAAAACAGCAAAGCCGGTTGCCGTTCTGACTAACGGTTCCCTGCTTTATCGCCAGGAGGTGCGCCGGGAACTTCAGGAGGCGGATATTGTCATCCCCTCCCTTGACGCGGCCCTGGAGAAAAGTTTTCGTAAAATAAACCGGCCGGCTGAATGTGTCAGCCTTGCTGATATTATTAGCGGAATGAAATTGTTCTGTAAAGAATTCAATGGGCAGGTCTGGCTTGAGATCCTGCTTCTTAAAGGAATTAACGATAGTCCCGAGGAAATTGCCGCGCTCAGGAAGGCGGTTGCGGACATTCAACCGAATAAAATTCAATTGAATACCGTGGCCCGTCCCCCCCTCGAATCATATGCGGCTCCTCTGAAAGAAAACGAACTAAAGGAAATAAGCCGGCAGCTACCCGGCTCTGTGGAAATTATTGTAGATTTTGCCAAGAGGAAACGAAAAAACTGTGGGAACGCCACTGAGGCGGATATCCTGGCCATGCTGCGAAGGAGACCATGCACTGAATCTGATATACGCGAAGCTCTTAATCTCGCCCGGGTTCAGCCCTTACTGGATCGCATGATAACAGAAAATGTCCTGACCAGGACGATGCATTCCGGCAAAACCTTCTATGAACCAAAATTGTAACTGTTTCAACCAGAGGTATGAATTACCCTTTGAACCGTTACTTAAAATCAAAAATTGCGCTGTCTGCTTCTGTCGCTTTTTAAATCAATCGAACCGCGACAGACCAGAGCCAATAGGAAAAACATGAACAAAGAAAACAACACTCCGGAAACGGAGAAAAACGAAATCGAAGAACAGAAAAAAACAACGAAGAACAGCTCCAGGGCAAAACCTGCCACAAAAGCTAAAGATAAGCCTAAGCCCCGAAAACCTGCCGGAGGAACAAAAAAAAGTAAGCAGAACAATTCATCTTCGGCTGAGGATAAAAAAAAGGTTGCAAACAAGGAAAAAAGTAAAACAACCGAAACGGCAATCAAGAAGGAACCCCAGACCAAGGCAAATAAAAAACGGCCCGCACGCGGCAAAACCAAGGCCAAAAGCAGCCCGGCCAAAAAAAAATCCACCGCGAAAAACAGCAATAAAGACAAACCTGTCTGCAAGCTGCTGATCAATACGGATGAACCGGAAGAATGCCGGATCGCCCTCCTGGAAAATGGCAGGGTTGAATCTTTTCATGTTGAAACAGTATTAGGCGCCCAAATCAAGGGCAATATTTATAAAGGCCGGATATCCGCGGTTGAACCTAATCTCCAGGCGGCCTTTGTTGATATCGGCCTTGAAAAAAACGGTTTTCTCGCCTTCAGTGATATCCACCCGGAATATTATTGTAAAGAAGTTCCAGCCAATACCCACTGGAAAAAACTCAGCATTCAGAATGTTATCAAAAAAGGCCAGGAAATACTGGTAGAAGTCGTTAAAGAGGCGACCGGTATGAAGGGTGCCGCTCTCACGACCTTTCTTTCCCTGCCCGGCAGATATCTGGTTTTGATGCCGGGCAGCGACAGCCATGGCATTTCCCGGCAGATTACTGATGAGTCCCGGCGCGCCAAACTGCGGGAGATATTGTCCTCAGTTAAAATGGGCGAAGGGATAGGTTACATTATTCGGACTGCCAGCGCTGATGTAACCAAGACAGCCCTGACCAAGGATATCCGTTACCTGCTTAATCTATGGAAAGAAATCAAAAAAAGAGGACAACAGGAAGAATCACCCGCCTTGATTTATAAAGAACAGGATGTTATCGCCAGATTTCTCCGCGATCATTTCACTACTGACGTTGCCGAAATTTTAGTGGATAACAAAGAAGCTTTTGAGCAGGTCACCAACTTCCTGGCCCTGCTGCCGGCAAAACAGCAGACATCCAAGGTCAAAATGCATCGCGGCGCTAAACCGATCTTCAATCAATACCAGGTTGAAGAACAGATTGAACAGATGTACCAGCCCACTGTTACCCTGCCTTCCGGCGGTTCAATCGTCATTAATCCGACTGAAGCCCTGGTGGCAATCGATGTAAACTCGGGGCGTACGGCCAAGGATAAAAATTTTGAAGAAACAATTTTCCTGGCCAACATGGAAGCGGCTGAAGAACTGGCCCGTCAGCTGAGGCTGCGGGATCTGGGAGGCCTGATTGTGGTTGATTTTATTGACATGCGCGACAAACGCCATTGCCGGGAGGTGGAAAAAAAGGTTAAAACCTGCATGAAACGAGACAAGGCCAAGGTAGATACCAGCCGTCTTTCTAAATTTAGCCTGATGCAGATTTCCCGGCAGCGTCTTGGCCCGCCGATCCAAAAGGGCAATTATATTATCTGTGAACATTGCGGTGGCCACGGGATAATCCGCTCAGTTGAAACTACGGCACTGGTTCATCTCAGAAAAATTCAGACCGGAGTGGCAAAAAAGAATACCTCAAGGGTTGAATGCAGGCTGCCAATGGAAACAGCCCAGTACCTCCTTAATCAAAAAAGAAATGACCTGGTTAACCTGGAGAGGCAATACAAGACGGAAATCCAGATTATCGCTGACCCGGACATGACTCCAGCCCAATCCTCGATTAATTTTATCAAACGGGAAGAAAATAAAAAACAATCGTAATTATTCATTAAACTTTACTCTGGGAGGCTGTCCGAGAAGGCCAAAATGGGCGAAGATGGGATACCGCTGAATAGTTACAAACAATCAACGTCATGACTACCAACAAAAAAGAACAGAGAAATCTCCAGCGTTTTGAGCTTTGCCTGCCTGCCAGAATTTATCCGGCAGAAAAAGAGCCGGGCAAAAAAGCCATTCCCGCATCCACGATTAATATCTGCGCCAATGGCGCCCTGCTGGACTCCAGGAAGGAATTACCTGTCGGCAGCGCAGTAGAACTGGAAATAGTTCTCCATCTTGATGAACTGGAAAAACTTCAAGGGGAAAAAGCACAGATCAAACTGTCCGGCATTGTTTTAAGAACCGGCCCGGAAGGGACAGCTATTGCCTTTGATGAAAAGTATGAACTTGAACCAATAAGCTGATTAAGGGGTTCACTCAAAAATAAATTAGTAGAGATAAGGTGTAATGTGGACATTTAGAGAAGTGATCTAATTGCATGCAACCGCAGGCGTAGCAGAGCTACGTTGAGGATTGCATAATTGCAGATCGCTTTTCTAAATGTCCACATTGTGCCTTAGAATGCGAAGTTATTTTTGAGTGAACCCTAAGGGCTCGGTAAAACAAAACCAGGATAGCAATTTACTGCCAGCTGCCCACGTCAGCATCTTCCTTTTCGCCGCCGGGACGATTGTCGCCGCCATAGGAGTAAATTTCTACATCAGTGTCATGTTCGCCGGGATTCTGGTAATGATAAGGATTACCCCAGGGATCTTTCGGCAACCCCTTAGCCAGATATGGCCCATCCCATTTTTCATCGCCCGGATTTACCACCATGGCCTCCAGGCCTTCCTGCTGGGAAGGATAATGACCGATATCCAGCCGGTAAGAATCAAGGGCGGTCATCAACATCTCAATCTGGGTTTTGGCGGTTTTCTGCTTGGCCGTGCCCAGCTTTTTGAACATTGCCGGGCCGACAAGCGAGGCCAGCAGACCGAGAATTACCATAACAATCATTAACTCAATCAACGAAAAACCCCGTTGATCAGCCCTTACAAGCAATACTCTTCGTAAAAAAAATTTCATTTTTTCAATTCTCAATAGTTATTTTGTAATTTCCTGCTTCTTACTTCTGGAAACGGTACACTGCCCGATTATGTTCCGTCAAGGATTTTGAAAAATAATGACTCCCGTCATTACGAGAAACAAAATAAAGATAATCTTCTTCGGCAGGATGCAGAACCGCGGCCAGGGCCTCGCGGCCCGGATTACATATCGGGCCGGCGGGCAGCCCTTTCCGTTGATAGGTATTATAAGGCGTGGGATTTCGCAAATCCCGCCTGGTCAGGTTACCGTCAAATTTTTTCAAACCGTAAATCACGGTGGGATCAGCCTGGAGAAACATTTTTTTCCGCAGCCTGTTTAAAAAAACAGCAGCAATAACAGGCCGTTCCTTTGCCATGCCTGTCTCTTTTTCAACAATTGAGGCCAGAATAACCACCTGATGTCGAGTCATAGAGGGCGCCCCAGGCAAAGCGGCAAGCAATTCATCGTAAACCTGGCTAAAACGATCCATCATCATTTTAATAATTTTCCCTTCATCTTGACTGTGGACAAAATGATAGGTGTCGGGAAACAAATAGCCTTCAAGGCTCTCTCCTGCCATCCCGGTTTTTTTTATAAAATCTGGATCCGTTACCAGATCAAGAAAATGCCGGCGGTCAACCTGACATTTTTCCGTTAAAATGTCAGCAAGTTGATATATGTTCACTCCCTCTGGAATGGTGACAGGATGGAGAATAACATCCCCTTTAGCAAGCTTTGCCAAAACCTGTCTGGGGCTAACCGGGCCGGAAAAAAAATATTCTCCGGCCCGCAGTTGCTGGTCAACTCCCATCTTCCTGGCCAACAGGTCAAAACGCATATCAGGATTGACAATTTTCTGCTCGGCCAGCAGTTGCTGGATAACGCCCAGGCTGCTGCCCGGTGGAATTACCACCTTGGTTTTTTGTTCAAAGGCAAGGGGGCCGGGAGAATCGGCATAGTTTAAGAACCAAAAATAAACGGCCAGAAAAACAACAATCTGGACAGCCACAGCATAAATTATCCACCAAAGCCATTTAACGGTTTTCTTCCGCGGTTCCTGAATTACCGAAGACTCATTATTTTCTTCCATGACTTACTGAACAAACACCTTTGCCAGAATCTGATCAACATTTTTGACTGGAACAAATTTCAGTTGATCCCTTAATTTTTTAGGAATTTCTACCAGATCCTTGCGATTATGCTCCGGGATAATCACAGTCTTAATATTAGCCCGCAAGGCAGCCAGGGCCTTTTCTTTCAAACCACCGATAGGTAACACCCTTCCCCGCAGGGTAACCTCGCCGGTCATGGCAATATCAGGTCGTACCTTTCTGCCGGACAGGGCTGAAAATAAAGCTGTAACAATGGTAACTCCGGCAGAGGGGCCATCCTTGGGAATAGCACCGGCCGGCACATGAATATGGACATCAATATCATCAAAATAGTTCTCATCCAGATCAAGTTTATGAAGCCGCGACCGACAGACCGTAAGAGCGGCCTGACCTGATTCTTTCATGACATCACCCAGCTGGCCAGTCATGATTATCCCGCCCTTGCCCTTTAAAAGCGAAACCTCAACATAGAGAATTTCTCCGCCTACCTCAGTCCAGGCCAGGCCGGTAGCCAGGCCAGGCTGATCGATGTTATCAAGATCAGCCTCGGGCAACAGTTTGGGCGGGCCGAGATACTTGCTCAACGTCCGCCGGGAAATGGAATATGGCCCCCGTCCTCCTTCGGCAATCTTCCGGGCTATCTTGCGGCATATTGTTCCGATTTCCCGTTCAAGATTACGTAACCCCGCCTCCCTGGTATAATGAGTAACTATCAGGCTGAGAGTCTCATCGGTAATTTTAAGATGTTTTTCTTTTATGCCGTTTTCCTTAATCTGCCGGGGGAGGAGATAACGGCGGGCAATGGTAATTTTCTCTTCCAGCATATAACCGGAAAGATGAATGACCTCCATTCGGTCAAGCAGGGGAGAAGGAATAGTATCCTGCATATTGGCCGTGGTGATAAACATGACCTTGGACAGATTATAGGGCTGATTGAGATAATGATCGGAAAATTCAAAATTCTGCTCAGGATCAAGCACCTCAAGCAGGGCTGAGGAGGGATCACCCCGATAATCGGAACCAACCTTGTCAATCTCATCCATCATAAAAACCGGATTATTGGAACCGGCTGTTTTTAATCCCTGGATAATCCTGCCCGGCATAGCCCCGATATAGGTGCGCCGATGACCGCGAATCTCGGCCTCATCCCGCATGCCGCCCAGGGACATACGATAAAATTTACGCCCCATGGCCCGGGCTATTGACTGGCCCAGCGAGGTCTTGCCAACCCCTGGAGGCCCCACAAAACAGAGAATCGGCCCCTTGGTTGATTTATTTAACTTACGAACCGCCAGGTATTCAAGAATTCTCTCCTTGACCTTGTCAAGACCGTAGTGGTCGGTATCAAGTACCTTCCTGGCCTCCTTTAAATCCAGCTTATCCTGGGTACTCTTGCTCCAGGGGATATCTATTATCCACTCAAGATAGGTACGGATAATGGAAGCCTCCGAGGAATCAGGATGCATCATATCCAGCCTTTTCAACTGCTTAAGACTTTCCTCTCTAACCGTGGCCGGCATCCGCATCTTGGTCAGCTTTTCCCGGAGTTCATCAATTTCCTGGGTCTTATCATCAATATCTCCCAGCTCTTTCTTCAAGGCCTGCAATTGCTCCCGAAGAAAATATTCCCGCTGGGTTCTTCCCATTTCCTCCTTGGCTTCGGATTGAATTTTGGCCTGCATGGTAGAAACCTGCAGTTCCTTATGAAGGAAATCAGCAACCAGCTTCAACCGTTCAACAGCATTAATTGTCTCCAGGACAGATTGTGACTCTTCAGTTTTTAAACGGAGATTAGAAACAACCAGGTCAGCCAGGCGACCGGGGTCATCAATATCATTCAAAATAACCATTAATTCTGAAGACATTATGCCCTTTAAAGATAAAATCTTTTCAGTATGCTCCCTGACGGTTCGCATCAAGGCTTCAATTTCAACAGGATCACCTTCTCCCATTTCTTCTTCAATTATCTCAATCCGGGTCACAAAAAAAGGCTCGCTCTGGACAATTTCTTTTATCCTGGCCTTCTGCATGGCCTGAACCAGGACTTTCAGCCTGCCGTCAGGCAGTTTAAGAGTTCGCATAATCATACAGACCATGCCGACCTGGTAAACATCATCCGGGCCGGGGTCATCAATCGCGGACTCCTTCTGGGTCACCAGCATAATCAGTTTTTCTTTAGCCAGGGCCTCCTCAATAGCCTCAACAGAGGCGGAACGACCGACAAAAAGAGGAATAATCATATAATTAAAAACAACAACATCCCGGACTGCCATCATGGGCAGCACTTCGGGAATTTTTGTTTCTTCTATTTCCGCAAAATCACCCAGCTCAGGGGTTAAAGGATCAGGATCCACAATGCCTCCGCGTAAAATTATTTTGTTACTTAGGGTTCGCTCAAAAATAACTTCGCATTCTAAGGCACAATCTGAACATTTAGAAAATAGAAAAGCGATCTGCAATTATGCAATCCTGGAACGTAGCTCTGCTACGCCCGCGGTTGCATGCAATTAGATCCCTTCTCTAAATGTCCACATTACACCTTATCTCTACTAATTTATTTTTGAGTGAACCCTTATTTCAGGAAGAGCTAATATCGCGTCATTATAATAAAAATGCGTATAACCCACCCTTTTTAACGCCTGCGGCGTTACAATTTCAGGCACATAGCCCAACTATGCACATCACCCAGGCAAACTGAAAAAATTTAATTCTGAAAAACTAAACATCAGTTCAATTTAAGTCAAGATGAGCCGAAAAAGACTGTTTCTTTAATGGATTTAGCAAAATACTTCTTGAACAAAACTAAAAATTACCACATATTACTTATACTACATGGCAATTAACAGATTGGCGTCTCACATAATTTTTTTAAAATAACGTAACTGCTCACAGGGTACCGAACGGAGTCGGAGTTCATGCCCTGTTTTTAAGGGTGCTTACCTCTTATTTTTTGTTACAGCTTCCCAGAAGTAAGGCACTTACACCCCCAGGGGTACTGAAAAGAGTCCTGAAGATTCCAGGAGGCTGTCCGAGAATAGAGGTCCACTTCCACTTTGGTAAATTAGAGAAGTGACCTATTATATATTTTAACCACTAAATAAAACAGGAAAAATCAATGTTAACACCCGAAGATTTTTTTGATCTTTCTTCCTTTATCCATCATGATTTACTGCAAAGTGGAAAATATGTCTGGGACAGCCTGAAAAACCTGAAGGAATATATGGCGGATCAGACGTATGCCAAGCTTTCCGCTTTAACAAATAATAATGAACTTTTAACAAAAACAGTTGTCTATTACAACGAATCTCTGCTTCCGACAGAAGATCTGACCATAAAATTTGGTGATGCCACCAAGGGCAAGCTCCTGGTTTATCGAAATAACAAATTACTGAAAGGGGCCAGCGTTATCATGGCCGGCGCGCTCATCCAGGGTAATCGACTGCAACTGGGCAATTCAGTATTAATCGAACCCGGAGCACTTATTAAGTCTCCCGCCATTATCGGCGACAACACCGAAATCCGCCAGGGAGCATATCTCCGGGGCAATTGCCTGATCGGGAAACGATGCGTTGTCGGTCATGTAACAGAGGTAAAACATACTATATTTTTAGATGATGCCAAGGCAGGGCACTTTGCTTATCTTGGTGACAGTATTCTGGGCAACCAGGTAAATCTCGGGGCTGGAAGCAAACTGGCGAACCTGCGTTTCACCAGTGGCGATGTCCAGGTTAGAAGTGACGGCAAAACCGTTTCCACCGGCTTACGAAAACTGGGGGCTGTTTTAGGTGATCAGGTGCAGACAGGCTGTAATTCCGTAACAAACCCCGGAACTATTATGGGCCGAAAATCAATCCTGATGCCTAACACAACAGCACCCTCGGGATTGCACAGGGCTAGTTCTCTTATCCGTTAGTCCCTTAGAATTAATTTTCGTGTTTTTTACACCCCTCAAGGGGGTACTGAAAAGAGTGGCAAGAAATTGAAAACTTTCTTTAAAATAAATAACTCGAAGGTCTCACTATGTTCGCTATCTGCATCTACTGTTAAGGGACTTA
>JANTFJ010000011.1 GCA_024763495.1 Desulfobulbaceae bacterium
GATCCTGAACTACCTTTTTGGATTTTGGGCCTAATTGGGATTTCCATTTGCGAATGGCGCTATCACTCACGCCCAAACTATTTGCCGCCTCTGATACCCGATAACCCTGCTCAACGACGAGCTTGACTGCTTCTTCCTTGAATTCTTTCGTGTAATATTTTTTCTTCTCTTGTTCCATTTGAACACCTCCACATGCAGATCATAATTCTGCACACTTTTAGTGTCCACTTTTATTAAACCATTCCACAGGTGCAATACAAAAAGGAAAAAAGCTGATAGCTATTGCCGGACATTCTCCCGGATAAGCTCTATGGCAAATTGATGAAGTTGTTCAGGGCTCAGGGGGGCATCATTACTGCGAACCCAGGCAGCAACATAGCCGATCTGGTGGTCGTTCAGGTGGATACCCTGCCTGGCAAGCTCTAAATGAATTGCCCGTTTTCCGGTTTTTCGGCCAAATCGTAATTTTCGCCGGATTCCAACCCGCTGGGGATCATAGGGCTCATAAGTTGCCGGATTAACAGACAGGCCGTGTTGATGAAGACCTGTTTCGCAGGTGAAAATATTTGTTCCGACAATAGGATGGTTGACGGGAATCGTTATCTTGCCGGTTTCCGCGATATAGCTGCATAGCTCAAATAACAGTTCCGGGTGGTAGCGACTGTTTCTTTGATTCAAGGCCAGGAAGCCGATTACCTCCTCAAGGCGGCAATTCCCGGCCCGCTCTCCCAGGCCGAGAACAGTAGCATCAAGCCACCTGGCTCCTGACTGGAGTGCGGTAATGGAGTTAGCGGTAGCCATGCCGAAATCGTTATGGCAATGAACCCCGATATCAATCTTCAAGCTGTTCTTCAGGGGATATAAGAGTTTTTTGATTGCTGCCGGTGTGCAGGTTCCAACCGTATCGGCCAGGCGAATCCGGCAGGCGCCGCATTTTTCGGCAATTTTTGCCAGGATAAGGAGAAAATCAGGATCAGCGCGGGAGGCATCTTCGAAACCTACTGAAACAGCAGGAATATTAAGGGCAAGGGCCTGGTCAATAGAGGCAGCCAGCCTGGATTTAACCCAGCTCCTGCTTTTCTTCAGACGTTCAGATATATGCAGATCAGACGCGGGAATGGAGAGGGCAAGCAGATCAGGCCGACAAAGCCCGCCAAAATCAATATCTTCTTTTTGACATCTGCTCCAGAGCGCCAGGGTTGAGGAGCCTGCCGTTATATTCCTGGCATCCTTGACCAGCACGGGGAGGTTCCTGTTAAGCGGCGAGGCAACTCCCAGTTCGAGTTCATCAACACCAATCCTGTGCAGGAAGTCAATTACAGTCCGCCTGATTGCCCCGGTAAAAGTAATCCCCGGAGTCTGTTCTCCCTCGCGCAGGGTGGAATCTATGATGCCGATATTATTTTTATGTGAGTCCTTAGTATTCTTCAATCTGTTTCCTGAATCGACTGATTTGCCTGTTTCGTATTGTTTCCATATCCAGGTGATAGATATCGGAAGGAAAGAGAAATTCCGCTACCCCGGTATCAAAAATTCGTTTGACCTCATACTCATCGTGAGCTACCTCACGTTGATAAATATAGTTGAGATAGGATTGGTTGGTGTGAATAATAAATTCTACCCGCATACCGCCAAGACGAGCGAAAAATTTAAGCATCGGCGTTTTTGCAGAACTACCGGTTGCCGTACTGTTATATGAACCGCCGGTCAAGGTATCCGATATATCCTCAAGGGTTATAAATGAATTCGCCCTGACCGCGTTTCTGGTCAGGTGACGGAGAAATCTTTTCACTTCGCCGGTTGAATTAAGAACAGCCATGAGGCCAAGTTCATCGTCTACTGCGGTTGCTGGATTTTTTTCATTTTTTCTAAGTAGTTTCAGCACCTTGGCTGCTGGAGGTTTTTTTCTGATGGTTACATAAATCGGCACCTCGCCCGAGCGGTCATGAAAACGACGTCTTTTTATCAGGGTCAATTTTTCGCCTGTTCCCGGGGTTATTTTAAGTGCTTCCTGCTCATCGAGGACAGACACCCTGGTGCAGCTGAAATCATCGGGGTTGTGTCTGCTGTAGAGATAGCATATCTCCAATTCTCCAATTTTCAGGCTTGGGCTCCAGATGGAGAGATTAAGAAAATGCAGAAAATCCGCGAAATTATCTTCGATAGCAGTTTCCCGCTCCCGTTGAT
Source organism: Desulfobulbaceae bacterium (assembly GCA_024763495.1). GTDB lineage: Bacteria > Desulfobacterota > Desulfobulbia > Desulfobulbales > SURF-16 > JANTFJ01. Next base: position 2,188 of record JANTFJ010000011.1, read on the forward strand.
CAATAGATCCTGCCAGGCCCATGAGCATCAATTTCCTTTTGGCCTCAAAGCGCGCCTTGCGGTGAAATCTTTCATCAAAGATAATAAGTAATAAGTCCACAGGATCACTGGTTGTCTCTATCTCGTTAGTTGTTTCGACGTGGGAGCTATATGGGGACAGGACTTTGGCTCGTAACGAGTTAATTACGTCGTCTGCTGTCCGGGCATAGTCGCGAAGGTGGTGGATAATCAGTTCCGGTATCCCCTCGATTGCAAACATGTTACCAAGAAGCAGGCGACCGCGACTGGCTGCCCTGCCGCGTAATTCCGTATCATGAATAAGAGTGAGAATTTCATCAAAACTGTTGATATCAAGAAAATCAAAGATTTGATTGCGGACAGAACGGTACTTGGTTCTCATGAGGGGATCGTCATGTATCGACCTGACCCAGGCCTTGGTTTCCATGGAAAAAGGGTGGGCAAGAGGGGGTGATTCACCAACGGAAAACGGCCCATTCTGCAGCATGGATGTAAATATGGATTTATGGTTTAATATGCTCATCTGTTTCTCGTTGTCGGCAATGTTTCATGGTATGCAAAACAGGTAAGCGCTCCACGAACACCACCCCGCACACGCTTTTTTTGCTACGGCTTCTATCCTCGGACAGCCTCCTGGCATGAACAGGTTTCCAGGGCCAGGCGGGCAACCCGTTCCGAGGCCCCGGGACCGCCAAGCTGTTTCCTGACCTCAGCCAGACCGGTAAGCATTTTGTCTCTTGCTGTCATGCCGGGCCAGAGGGCAAGAAGCTCGCTTACGATTTTATCGGGCACCGCGTCATCCTGGAGTAACTCCGCCACCAGGGGAGAATCAGCAATCAGGTTGACCAGTGACGCGTATTTTACCTTGATGAATCGGTGGCCAAGTTGATAGGTCAGGCGGGAAAGACGGTAGGAAACTACCATGGGTACATTTAAAATGGCGAGTTCCAGGGTTACCGTGCCTGAGGCAGCCAGGGCCAGGTCACAGGCAGCCATCAGGTCATAGCGATTTTCGCTGATTATCTTTATGTCAAGGCCGCATTCCGCTAAACCGTTTTCTCGCAGATCATTTTCCTGTAAGGTCGGGGCCAGGGGCAGGAGGAAAACAGGGTTTTTACCGGCCTGGACAAGCTTTCTGGCAGTATCAAGAAAAATTGGCAGCATGGAACGAATTTCTTTTTTACGGCTGCCCGGCAGAATTCCGACTATGGTTCGCCCGGTCGGGATGTCGTTTCCGGACAGGAAATCATCTTTGTTCATGGAAGTATTAACCGAATCCATCAGGGGATGACCGGCAAATTCGACCTCCATGCCGCGAGAGGCATAAAATTCTTTTTCAAAAGGGAGAATAACCGCCATCCGATCAACCAGGCGCTGTATTTTTTTTACCCGGCCGCTGCGCCAGGCCCAGACCTGGGGGCTTATATAATAAAAAACAGGAATACCCAGTTTTCTGGCCTTTGCTGCCAGGATGAGGTTAAAGTCAGGATAATCCAGTAAGATCAACAGGCATGGCCGGTTTTGGCGCAATCTGTTTTCCAGAGTTCGCATGGCAGCGCGAATGTCCTTGAGATGGGCCAGGACTTCGATAATTCCCACCACTGCCATCTGGGCCGCGTCAACCAGGATTTCAACGCCCTGGTCACGTAATTCGCTGCCGCCCATGCCGCAGAATTGATACTGCGGGGCTATTTTTTTAATGGCTGCCACCAGCCTGCTGCCATGCAGGTCACCGGAGGCTTCACCGGTTATTATCATTATTTCCCGCATATCAGGAGACAGAATACAGAGGACAGAGGACAGAGGGCAGACAACATAAGGTGAAAATATTTTTAAGCATTTATTTGTAACTACTCACGGGGTAAGCGCCTATGTGCAAACCTCACTATTTGTAACTAATTGCAGGGTGCAGGTAAGCGACCGGAGGGAGACTCCGATAGATTTTCGTGATCAGACTGGCGCAGCGTACTTGTGCTGTGCAAGACAGGCTGATCGCGAAAATATGCGGTGCCCTGTGAGCAGTTAGCATTATTTTTTCAAATTAAACAGGGGGGGAACCTGCGGTTTAGCGGTTTTTTTGCCGGTCCAGTCGGCAACACGGCGGACAACCCTGGTTGAAATCCGTTTACCCCTGGCCCCTACGCCCTTTATGAGAAAATCATTCCAGGCCAGGTCGGCGTAATTTTTCTTTGCCCGTTTGGAAGGAGCGAAATAAACCCTGATTTGCCCGTCAGCTTCAGTGGTCAAAAATTGAATAAATGACTTTTTATGTTCAGGGAAAAGCCGGTATTCCTTGTTAAGAATATATTTGGGAGCACTGAATCGTTTGATATAGGATAAATTTTCTTCACCATCTCGGTAAATTATATTAAAGACAAGTTTTTTCTTTATTTTGTTAACCCAGAGCAGCTCAGAACCGACAAAGAGTTTATCAACCACATTAATGATTTTATACAGGCCGTTTTTAAAAATAAGCAGCATTCGATCATACTCGGAACAGGAAAAAAATTGTTCACTTTTTACATGGTGGCCGAGGAAGCCGCTTGCCGGGTCATAGCCCACTACCAGGTTGGAGAGGGCAACCTTCCTGACCACAACCTCACGAAATGATTTTATCTCAGTACGGCGGGGAAACTGCGATCCATATTTTTTGAGCAGATCCTCAAGATAATTAACGGCGTAGCCCACCATATCCTGAAGGTACTTCTCTACTCTTTTGCTCTTTGTCCTGATCTCCTTGATATCCTTACGTTTCTTGTTAATATCATAGCGGGAAATTCGTTTTATCCTGATTTCCAGCAAATGCTCAATATCATTTTTGCTCACAGCTCTGAGCAGCTGGTCGGCAAAGGGTTTTAAGGCCTGGTCAACCGTTTGCACCACGAGTTTATAACTTTTGCATTCTTCAATTTGTTTATAGAGCCGTTCTTCAATAAAAATCTGCTCAAGAAGATGGGCATGGAGTTTTTCCCGCAAACGGTCAAGTTCAATTTCAAGTTCGGTTTGCAGGTCGCGGACAAGCTTGGCAGTGTTGAACCGCAAGACCTCGTTAACCGAGATATTAACCGGTTGATTGTCCTGGATTACCGTCAGGTTGGGGCTGAGGGAAATTTCACAGTCAGTAAAGGCATACAGGGCCCTGACCGTGTCTCTGGCATAGACTCCCCGAGCCAGTTTAATTTCGATTTCAACCTCTTCAGCGGTGAAGTCATTTATTGACTGAATTTTGATCTTCCCCTGGCGGGCCGCTTTTTCAATACTTTCCATCAATGACTGAGTAGTAGTGGCGTAGGGAATTTCCTTGATTAAAATGGTTTTGTCATTTTTTTCCGCCAGCCTGGCCCGACATTTGATCCGACCGTTACCCTGGCTGTAACCGCCTACGTCTACCAGACCTCCCTGGGGAAAATCAGGATAAATTTCAAAAGGTTCATCTTTAAGAATTTTTATCTGGGCCTCAAGCAGTTCACAAAAATTATGGGGCATGATTTTTGTGGCCATGCCCACGGCAATGCCCTCTGCCCCCTGGAGGAGGAGCATCGGCAGTTTGGCCGGCAGGCTGAGGGGCTCCTGCATCCGTCCATCATAGGAATCAATAAAATCGGTAAGATCCTTGTTGAAAAGGATCTCCCTGGCCAGGGGAGAAAGACGGCATTCGATATAACGAGCGGCAGAAGCGGAATCGCCGGTATAAATATTTCCGAAATTTCCTTGACGATCAATGAGATAGCCCTTGTTGGCCAGGTTGACCAGGGCCGAAAAAATCGAGGCGTCGCCATGGGGATGAAGCTTCATGGTCGAACCCACCACATTGGCTACTTTATGAAAACGACCGTCATCCATGTTGGCCAGGGTCTGCAGTATCCGGCGCTGCACCGGTTTCAGGCCGTCAACAATATCGGGAATAGCCCGTTCCCTGATGACATAAGCCGTGTAATCAAGAAAATTTTCGTCAAAAAGCTTATGCAGCCCGCCGTATTCGGAATCAAAATCCATTATAAAACCTGTTCCACAGCCTGAGCCAGATGTTCCATGATATATCCCTTGCGAACCGGAGTGTTTTTTCCCATATAAAAAGAAAGCAGTTTCGGTACCTCGCTTAATTTGTCGATGTTAACCTGTTTGATCCGCATATCAGCGCCGATAAACTGTTTAAATTCCGGTGGTGATATTTCCCCAAGACCTTTGAATCGGGTTACCTCAACCTGAAGCCGGGCCCGGCCCCGGCCCCGCAGACTTTTTTCCGCTGTTTTTTTTTCTCGTTCCGAGTAACAGTAACGGGCATCCTTTTTGTTCCTGACCCTGAAGATCGGTGTTTCGAGAATATAGATATGGCCGCGTTTAACCAGGTTTTCAAAATAATGGAGAAAAAAGGTAAGCAGGAGATTCCTGATATGGAGGCCGTCAACATCGGCATCAGTCGCCAGAATTATTTTGTCATAACGAAGATTTGCTATTGATTCTTCAATGTTCAGGGCCCGCATCATGTTATATAATTCATCATTTTTGTATAACAGGGCCATGGACTGGCCATAAACGTTCAGCGGCTTGCCTTTCAGGGAAAAAACCGCCTGGATCATCGGGTCGCGGGCACTGACGATAGAGCCCGAGGCTGACTGGCCCTCGGTGATAAAAATCATGTTTTCCCGCCCCGGTTTAGAAGGTTTGTTTCTGGCCGGGTGATATTTGCAGTCTTTTAACTGGGGAACGCGAATGGCTGTTTTCCGGCTCTTGGCTTTTGCCTCTTTTCTGACATGTTGCAACTCCTTTCTTACCCTGGCGTTCTGTCCTACCTTCTGGAGGAGAATATCGGCAATATCAGTATGTTTATAAAGATAATCGCAGACAAATTCCTTGACTCGATTGACTATTGCCGCCCGAATTTCAATATTGCCCAGCTTATTCTTGGTCTGGGACTCAAAGATAGGCTCCCGCACCTTGACCGCTACTGTACCGACAATTCCTTCCCTGATATCCTCGCCCGCGTATTTTTTGCCGGCAAATTCATTTACCCCCTTTAATATTCCCTCGCGAAAGGCGGAAAGATGGGTGCCGCCTTCATTGGTATAGGTGCCGTTGACAAAGGAGAAATAGTTTTCGCCATAGCCGTCCGTGTGCGAAAAGGCAAATTCCAGGATTTCATCCTTGTAATAAAGGGCATCATAGAGCCGGGTAGTTTCAATTTCATTTTTCAAAAGGTCAAGCAGGCCATTGGCTGAGTGAAAGCACTCATCGCCGAAAAAAAGCTTTAACCCGGCGTTCAAATAGGCATATCGCCATAGTCGTTTACGGATAAAATCATCATTAAAACTGAAATCAGCAAACAGCTCGCCATCAGGCAAAAATTCAACCAGGGTACCGTTCTTTTCCCTGCTCTTTCCGGTGTCCTGTTCCTGCAATATTCCATCTACAAAAATGGCCCTGGCAAATTCGCCTTCCCGGTAAGAAGTAACGGAAAATTCTTTAGACAGGGCATTGACCGCCTTGGTGCCGACCCCGTTCAGGCCCACGGAAAATTGAAAAACGTCGGTGTTATACTTGGCCCCGGTATTGATGACCGAAACACATTCCACCAGTTTGCCCAGGGGAATTCCCCGGCCATAATCACGAACCCTGACCCGGCCGTTTCTGCTGATATTTATTTCAACCTTTTTGCCGGCGCCCATGATGAATTCATCAACGGCATTATCAATAACCTCTTTTAAGAGGATATAAATGCCATCATCCTGATTGCTGCCGTTGCCCAGCCGACCTATATACATGCCGGGCCGCATCTTTATATGCTCCAGGGAACTTAAGGTCTTTATTTTTGATTCATCGTACGCGGGAAGTTGTGACATGATTTATCTTAGATAATGGTAACTGTTAAATAAAAGTAACTGCTCACAGGGCACCGAACAGAGTCGGAGTTTACTCCTTGGAGAACGGTTACAATATGCGGCACCCTGTAACCAGTTACAGTTCGGTGTTTTTCTCGGTTATTAGTTTTGTGATTCCAGCCTCTGTCCTCTGTCCTCTGACTTCTGACTTCTGATATCTACATGCTCTCCTGCCAGCGAACGGGGAAGGTCAGGGTTGCCTCAACACCTCCACCCTCTCTATTTTTTATCTCGATATCACCCTGATGTTCGGCCATGATCTGTTTAACAATAACCAGGCTCAACCCCTTGGCGTATTTTTGTTTCAGGGCCTGGGATGTGAAAAGTTTGTCCATGATTTTCTCAGGAATGTTTCGGCCCCGGTCTGCAACCCGGATTATTGGTTGTCCTTTGTGCCGGGTCAATTCTACTTCAATTTTACTGCCCGGATTTGAAGCCTCGCAGCTGTTTCGCAGAATATGGAGCAGGGCAATTTTAATAATGGATCGATTAGCCTTGACCGTAAGCGACTCAGCAGGCAGTTGCAAGTCAATTTTTATTGCTTTCTGTTTAATGACACTACAGGAATTAATTACTTCTTTTATAATTTCCGCAAGATCTTCTTCAACAAAATAACGATTTTCCCTGTCTGCCAGTTCTTCAAAGTTTTTGACAATATCCTCAAGTTTATGAGCCTGGTCGATTATGGCGTTTAATTTTTCTTTCTCTCGTCCACCAAGCTCAGGAAGTTTACGAGCCAGTAACCCGGCCAGGCCGCCTATGACACTGGCCGGATTGCGTACCTGGTCGGCTATTTTCAGGGCCATTTCGGCAATAGTACGTTCATTGGCCAGGGATTCAAGTTCCTGGTTGAGTTTTAACAGGTCATCATTTATCCGGTCAAGCTCAAGGTTACGTTCGGATTTTTCCTGGAGCAGCTTGATGACCTCGGCGTGCTTGGCCCGCAAATTTTCCAGGTATGATTCCTCGGTATCGGCAAATAGCTGGTTCCTGATCCCTGACGATTTTTTCTGGAGATCATCCCAGCTTAAACGACATCTTTTCAGACCGTAAAGATGAAGCGGCTGGCCATGATCGCCGCCTTTTATAATTATCGCGTCCAGTACCTTTTTTAAACCGGGAATAGGTTTAACTTCATTAATATTAAAATCAGACAAACAGAATGTCTGGTTTTGTATGGTCTTGAAACAGCCCATTTTTCCGGCAAAAACCAGTTCCAAACCGCTGCCTAACCCGGTTTCGGCAAAGTTGACAATTGAAATTCTGACTTTGCCGCCGCCAAACATGTTGAGCAGTAAACGCCCTCCCTCGGAAGCTGCAACAGCAAGCTGAACAACAGACAGTCGCCTGAAGCCCAGGGTTGTAGCCAGCAGTTTAATTTTGCTGCGTAAGCGGGGAATATCCTGACCACGGTTGACAACCAGAGTCAGGATATGACTTGATTCTTTAATTTTCCAGGCCATTGCCATACCACAAGTGTTGTGTCATCGGGCTGGATACGTCCCGGTGAGAAGAGAAGATTACCCCATAGAGGAGCGGAATAGGACTGGGAAACCGGCAGTTCAAATTCCGGCAGAGTCTGCTGGCCGTCAGTATGGGTAATGACCATTAATTTTTTAAACGGGCCGAAATCCTGGGCAATAAGCTCCTGGCCCTGCAAATGTCCCACAACCCCCATACCACTGGAGGGAGTAACTGCTTTATCGTCAATATAAAAGCGACTGCTGATATTCCCCATTCCGATACTCTGCAGTATATGTTTCTGGCGGTCAAGTTGACAAATTTGAATGGAAAGCCCCCTGGTGTCGGCCATAGTATGCTCCAGGGATTCGATAATATGTTCAACCGGCCAGAAAAGACCGGTTTTAGCTAACTCTTCTCCCGCCTTCCGGGTAATCCACGCCGCTTCAGGGCCATGCCCGGCGCCATCCACTATTGTAAAACGAACATAGCGTCCATCATATTGAACAAACAAACCGTCCCCGCTGGTATTATCCCGCAGTGGGCAGGCGACAACAGCGGCATCTACCCCGAGTTTAAAAAAGTTTACCGGCCTGTTTCTGTCAGCCCATAGAATTGCGGTAACCAGGGTTTGATAGTCGCAGATTCCTTTAAGGCACGATGCCGGGCCGGTTTCTCCGGAACAGATATCAAATTGATCGGCCAGCCGGACAACACTTTTAAGACCGGCGCCAAGGCCGGAAAAGGTAGCTTCATGCTGAATGGTGTTCAGGTTTTGAATTCCCGGCCCCTTGTCCAGGCTGGTAACATTCAAACAGCTCCTGCTTGCCATTTTTATAGCAAGTATGCGGATTTTGCCGTCCCTGGTATTATGCTGCAGGTGGTTATGGGCCAGTTCGCTGGCAACCAGCACAGCCTCGGCCTGCCGGTTTGGCGAAAAATTCAGTTTTTCCGCGTAACGACCGGCAATTCGTTTGGCAACTGTGGTGTCAGCCAGGGCGCTGACCGCAATTTCCTTAAAAAAAATTTTCGATCCCAGCTCCTGTGAATTCATTAAATTCCCTGTTGAAGCCAGTTCAGTCCCTGTTCAACATCCAGGGCAAATTTAACTCCTTTAAGTTCAATCCCGAAATCAAGCAGGGTAATTACCACGGGCACGGCCAGGCCGACAATTACTACCCTGGTTCGCATCAGGTTAAGACTGGTTGTCAATTCTTCCAGATTGTTAGCGAGATATGAATCTATCACTTCAACGTCATGGAGATCAATTATTACCCCGCTGGCCTGGTGTACGCGAGTTTTTTCCGAGATAGCCTCAAAAAGAGAAGATATTTCCACGTCATCAATGTCTTCCTGGATGGAAACCAGCAGGTAATTTTTCAAGGGAAATATAGAGAAGGGTAACATTGGGAACCTTTCAGGCTTTTATGTCCGGTTGCAGCATCATCTCCCGAAATTTTGACATCTCTAACTATGCAGGTAGGGGCGAAGCGCCAATATTCCGGCAAGCCTCGGCGATGAAAGCGGTCTCAGGTGCCGGACAGCAGTTCAAGAAACGTTTGAAAGCTGATCATTGGCCTGCAGGTTAACATTTTTTAATGCTTTTTCTTTCTGCAGCAGTTTATGAATGGCGAAATGGAGACCGTCAGTCATCCGGCCCCGCACAGTCAGGCTGCTCATGTCAACCGCGCCCTGGGCAATTATTCGGGCAATATGGGGGCAGACACCAGTGAGAATAGCTTCGCTGCCCATGAATTTGGCGGCGTTTACGGTCTGGAGGATATGGTTGGCCACATCAGCATCCACAGTAGGCACCCCGGTAATATCAATTATGACAAACGGGGCCCTGGTTCTTTCAATGGCTTCCAGCAGCAGCTCCATGGCTATCCTGGCCCGGTGACTGTCTACCGTTCCGATAAGGGGCAGGGCGAGGATGCCGTCCCATACCTCAATGACCGGAGTAGAGAGCTCAAGAATTTCGTCCTGGAGATGACGAATATCCTCTTCTCGTTTTTCAATAAGTTTTTTCTGTTGATCCAGAATGATTTTTTCCTGTTCCAGACGGTTGGTTATGTCAATAAAATTTTCCACACAGCCAACGATCTTATTTTTATAATTTTTCAGGGGCCGGCTGGTATATTCGACTGCTATTTCCTTATCATCGTGGCGCAGTATGGTCTGGCCATGGTTAACGCTTTTATTCTGTACTGATAACTTGCAGGTACAGGAGTCGGTTCGGCACATCGGGGTATTAAAAATTTCATAACATTTCCGGTCAAAACAATCGCCGGGAGAGCGTCCAACCATTTCCGCCCCGGTAGCATTAATCATAAGGATGTTATGTTCTAAATCAGTTACAAAAATTCCTGAAGTTATGGCATTGATAATTTCAGACAAAAAACCTTCATCTTTGTAAATTTCATTCAGATTATTCATTGATACACCTCCGGGCAGGGGTCATTTGACTTGCAGTAATAAAAAATCATGCTAATTTGATTCTATCCATATTTACTATGCTATATCAGGTTTTGTAAAGCATAAGCTTTAAATATAATAATTAATGCGGGCATTGACCGCAACCCGGGAAAACCCCGGTTCCCCTGTAGGAGCCCAGCCCTCCTGGTAATAAAACACGGAGCAAAACTCATAGCATGAATCGCCCGGAGGGCTGGACTCCCACAGTAACCAGCAACATTGTTCAACGGTTAACTAACTGATTTATTAGACAAAATTGTTACCTGAACTTATTGTTTTTTATTACTCCTTTTCAGGAGTAAGGCATTATCAAGGTTTATGGGTGGGAATCAATTGATTATTTTTGAGTGAGTCCTCAGGCACTAAAAAATCATGGAAAAAAAACGCGTTTCATTATTGAAAAAATCCTGGCCTGTGCTTGTTATGTTGCCGATTTTAGCAACTATGATTTATTTCCTTCCTGACCTGGTCAAGGTTAGACAGATTCAGACCAGGGTTGTCAGCCAGATTAATTCAACCTGCGGCTGTGATCTGCAAATGGACTCCATGCGCTGGCACTGGACTCCCCTTCCTCACCTTACCCTGAAAAAAGTACAAATCAATCATTCATTATTTACGGCGGAAATTCCCAGGATAGACCTTTCTCCTCAGTGGTCATCCCTGTTCAGGCACAGGGCGGAAATCGGCTTGATTGAACTCAATTCTCCCAAGATAACCATGCTGAAAATTCCGGATAACAGTAATCCGGGAAAAACTGTTGCCCTTGCCGCAATAATTGTTATAAAAAACGGTAGATTAAATATGAATTCCCTGTCGTTTCCCGCAATTAAAAGCGGCAGCCTCAATTGCCGCGCCATTAATGGTGAAATCGTGACAACCGCTGATAGCGTCGGGCTGGAGCTGGAATTTATTCCTGATTTTGCTGGAAAAATAACGCTTGCCGGTAAGTTTGATTTCCAGGATTTTACCTATAATTTTTCCGTTGACAGTAATGAATTCCAGTTGGCTGATCTTGTTGACGGCCAGGATGATATTTTTCTTCCCCTGGATTCCACAATTAATTTTTCAGTCCTGGCCCGTGGTAAAGGATATGAAGATTTTGACTTAAGTATAAACGGCGAATTGCCTGATCTGGCTATCAGGCTCCTGGAAAAACCGGCCCGCTTTGATCTGGCCGGCGGTACCCTGCGGTTCACTAAAAAAGGCAGGGATATGAGTATCGGCCTGCTTGATGTCCAGGCTAATGAGCCGGAATTGACCCTTAATGGTTCAATTGAACGTTATTTCCCGAAAAACAGTGATTTGCCTTTCTGGCATCTTGATTTGAGCGCAGATGAAGTCGACCTTACCATGGTGGGCAAAAAAATTATGACTGTTTTTGCTGATAATCACATTGCCCGGACAGTATGTAATATTGTCCGTGAGGCCCAGGTTAATGAGGCCCATTATGTCTTTAACGGCCCGCTGTCTGATTTTAATTATCTGGATAAAATGTTGATCGAGGTCGATATCGAGACCTCGACAATTTACATACCAGCCCCTGATCTTCTTTTAACTAAAGCATCGGGGCCTATTGTTATAAAAAAAGGTAAACTGACCGGCGATGATCTGACTGCCTGGCTTAACAACAGCCATGGTACCAATGGTTCAGTGGTGGTGGGGATATCTGACGGGTTGAACGATTTTCAGCTTGATCTTGATATTGATGCCGATATAAGCGAACTACCTGACGCCCTTCATCATTTACTTGATTTCCCGGAATTCAGAGCTGAAATTAAAAAGTTTCATGGTGAGGGCAGAGCGGATGGACATTTGAGCATGGGCGATACCCTTGATGATTTCACGGTCAAGGTAGCTGTGACGGACATGAGCAGGGCCACGGTGGATTATGACCGTCTACCCTGGCGGATTTCTCCTGCCGGCGGCCGGCTTGATATCAGCAACCAGACCGCATACTGGACAGATTTTTCCGCCATGGTCGGCCCTCACCATATAAAATTTTCAAATGGCAGCGCTTCCTGGAAGGGAGAGGCTGAGCTGGCAGTTACTGCTCTGGATGCGCTTATTGAGCCGGAATCATTATTTGCTGAATTACTTAGTTATCCTGTTCCGGCTGAAGAGATAAGGAAGGCCATAAGTACAATTACCTCGCTGCCTGTTCCTGAAAATAAAATTCAGCTCAGCAGCGGTGAGCTGCGCGGCCCGTTTTTCAGCCCGATGACCTGGCAATATAATTTTTCCGCTTTAATCAACAATGTCAAATTTACCAGCCCGTTACTGCCGGATGAGGTGTTGATAAAAAAAGGCAGGGTCAGTATTAGTCAGGATTCCGGGATTATTGATGACTGCGATGCTGTTTTCCTTGATATGCCGCTAAACCTCAATGGCCGCCTGCACCATAAATACTGGATGGATTGGTTCGGCAGCCTGACCTTTAATGCCGCGGTCGCTCAAAGACAGTGGGACTGGCTGCTTGAAAAAGATCTGGTTTCCCGCGTTGTTATGCCGAAAATTCCTTTTTGTCTTGAAGATTTTACCGTGGCCTGGGAACCTGGAATTTCCACAATTAACGGGGCAATAACCGGCCGGACTGCGGATAGTTTACAGGCAAGAGCCGATATTTTCATTCAACGAAAAAATGATGAATTGTTTCAGCTTAACTGTCGAATCAGCGAGGAAAACAAAAATGGAGAGGTAAAGATAAGCCATCTCCCTTCCCCTGAAGGTTACAGCATTTCATGGATGGGAGAGGGAGATATTGCCACCCTGAATAAACTTTTTGCCACTCCTTTTGGCAGTGGCAGCATTAACGGCACCTTCGGGGTTAAACTGAAAGGTTATCAACCGGTTTACTTCAGGGGAATGGGACGTATTGAAAATTTCAGTCTCCCCTGGGGGGCGAGGCAGGATGTGCTTAAGCTTAAACGTCTTCTGGTTCATGGCAGTGGCAGCAATATACTGCTTGATGATCTGGATCTTAATTTTCGAGATGAGACTTTAAGGGGCAGCGGTAAAATAACGGCCATGCCCGGCTCCCTTCACCTTAACCTTGATTTTTCTTCATCCTTGTTTTCCTGGTCAACCATTGAGGCTTTGCAAACAGTTTTTCAAGAGGAAACAGCAAACGATTTCCCCTTTACCTTGACCGGCAGGCTGAATTTTGACTTTGCCGGTTTTGCTTACGAGTCAATCCGGAAAAATAAGCCTTTGCCGGCTCAGTTTGTCTGGACTCCGTTCCAGGGCAATGTGACTCTGCATGACAGTGGTAAAAAAAGTTTGAATATAACTTCCTCTCAACTCTGCGGCCTGGATATGGCTGGAGTCCTGGAATGGAATAATGGCCAGGGCCGGCGACGGCTGAACATAAAAACAATCAAGAATCATCATGACCGTTTTGAGGAATTGCTGCCCTGTTTGCATGTAATAAACAATTCACTTGAAGGTCGGTTTGAATTGAACTGCACCCTTAAAGGTACGGAAAAAGAATGGACGGATGGTGAATTTTATCTGAAATCCCAAAAGGGTAATTTGCGCCGGATGGTACTGCTGTCAAATATTTTTCGGGTGATAAATTTTACCGATTTGCTGGTAGATTACGGAGAAAGCGGGTTTCCTTATTCCCTTATGGATATAAGGGGGCATATCAAGTCAGATAATATAATACTTGATAAAGCGCAGATAAATGGTCGCGGTCTTGATATGCTGGGAGAAGGTAAAATCAACATCAGCAATATGGATTCTAATTTGACTGTCTATATTATTCCATTAAAAACAATCGATTCCGTCTTGAACATGGTTCCTGTTGTCGGCCGGGCGGTTGGCGGCCGCAAGGGCCATATCGTTACCATTCCCGTCAGTATAAGCGGCAATATCAAAGATCCTGATTTAAATGTCATGTCAATTAAAGCTGTAGGGCTTTCAACCCTGAAGTGGATTGGCGATACTTTTTTGCTGCCTTACGATTTGTTAATTAAGCCTTTTACTGATGACAAAGAGACAAGTCCTTCCATGGACACAGAAAACAGCCATGTTGTGCCGGGAAATAATTGACCGGCAAAAAACGTGACCGTTCAGCAGTGCTATTTTCTTACTTACTCAACTTTCGGACTTATTATTTTACTTATAAATTCGACTTGTTATGGCAAAAAATTAATAGGCGATTCGTCATTCCGGCATGTTTTTAGCCGG
>JANTFJ010000012.1 GCA_024763495.1 Desulfobulbaceae bacterium
AGGTAAGCGAGGAACGAGACTCCGATCCAGAAAGCTGCTTAATGTCTATAGATTCCGGCCAACTACATGCCGGAATGACGAAGTGAGTGTCAAATTGGTGTGGTTTATTGATCGCTATCAATATATGCATCATGATTGCAGATTCAACTGCCCCGAAGGTGCCTCTTTTTCCAAGCCGAGTCTTGAAAAAAGCTTAAAGACTTAAATATTTCAAAGATTTACTCCCAGGTGAACGATTACGATGATTGTAACTGCTCACCGGCCAACAAGGCTCTAACTGGCACCATGTCCCTTAAGAACAGCCGGAATAGTTTTGAATAAAATTTTCAAATCAAGCAGGATATTCCAGTTATCAATATAATTCATATCCAACTGCATCCATTTTTCAAAAGAAATGTTGTTACGGCCCGATATCTGCCATGTGCAGGTTATCCCCGGCAGCACACTGAGCCGACGACATTGCCAGGTGTTATCAAATTTTTTATAATCTCGAACCGGCAGAGGACGGGGACCGACAAGGCTGATATCACCCTTGATGACATTAAAAAGCTGCGGCAGCTCATCTATACTTGTTTTCCTTAAAAATTTACCTATAGGAGTAATCCTGGGGTCTTCTTTCATCTTAAAGGCCGCACCGTCCATCTCATTGTCCTGTTCCAGCTCCATCTGCAATTTTTCAGCATTATTGACCATGGTTCTAAATTTATAGCAACCAAAGAGACGCTTGTTAAAACCAAGTCGGGTTTGCACAAAAAGAACCGGCCCCTCAGAAGTCAACTTAATCAACAATGCAACAAACAAAAACAGTGGAGAGAGGAACAGGAGCATTAAACCGGCCATAAAAATATCCATGGCTCTTTTGGTAAAATACTGCAAGGCGTTGTAAGAAGATTGTTCAATCATAAACTCATCTTCTTCAGATGTTTCAAAATTATTAATCCTGGTTTTTTCATTTTTTGTGTCAAACAGAGGAAAAGCATAACGAATCGGAATACCCTGCTCTTCGGCAAACAATATGACACGTTGAATCATGGAATAATTTGACCTGATAGGCATGGCAATAACCACTTCATCAATGACATTCTCTTTTAAAATGGCCGCCAGCCCCTCAATTTTTCCAAGAAATGGCCACTTATCATTTTTTTCGATAATCTCGACATCAACAAAACCGAATATTTTTATACCAAGTTCAGGGGAATTCTCGATATTTTCGGCCCAACTGTAAGCTGTTTTATTAGTACCAACAATCAATGCGCTTCTCAGGTTGTGACCTCTAAGACGTAACTGACGAAGAGAAATACGAAGGAGAAAACGAAAAACAAGAGTAAGGACACCGGCATAACCAGCAAAGATCAGGACATTGCCCAACCTCAAATAGGGACGATGAAACATAAACCCAGCCAAAGCAATGACCGGAACCGCTGTTAAAACAACTTTAACAATATCTCTTGCTTCCCGGCTGAAACTATCCAGGCGCCTGGAGTGATAAAGATTATAAAATTCACATAACCTGTTCCAGATAACCAGGAAGCAACAAAAAAGAAGAAAATCTCCTATGCTCAGCTTCGTATAAATAAAATCCGACAAGTTGGGAAACTTGCCCGAATGAATGAAAGCAAGCATGGTTGATGCGATAAAAAAAACAACATCTGATCCCTTTAAAAAAAACATGAGAACTTTACGACGAAAATGAAACATTAATAATTTCCCCTGTATTTATTGTTGAGCCGATACTATATTTTTTCGTTCTTTAGGCACCAAGAGGCTGTCCGAGAATAGGAAGCCGCTACAAAGCCGAAAAAATCGGCCCACTTGTCCGCTAATTTTCCTTAAATAGCCCAGCATGGCTGGACAAAAAAATTTCCGGCCACCCGCGTACATGAAAATGCGAATTGTGCTTTCCGGTACTTCCGGAATATTTTCACGCTAACCTTATTAATTATAAAATAAAAAGGTTAATGTTATAAATCAAGACGACCTTTTAAATAAATCAAAAAAATATTGAGTTATTATTTTAACACATTAAAAATGTTAAATAATTTACCCAAAAAGGATTACAATAAACAACCTGCAATGCTGGTGCCACCGAGTTTTCTTTTAACAACAAAAAAAGGAATAACTAAAAAAAATCTTTTGGAATCAGCTAGTTACGCTTGGCTTTTTTTGTAAATCAGCTCAAGCCTAATTTCCCTTAGTTATGCCTTTTTCCGATTTTCTGGACAAAGGTACAAATGCTATATAGTTTATTACAAAAAATCAAGTAGTTAAAAATAAATAAACTTTTTCCGCATTTTTGAAATAAGTCCATTTTTATGAAAAATTGCCGTTACATCTTGATAACTTTGCAGTTCTCTACCGACAAGAAATATTTTCATTAAACTGCAGGAATCTTGAAAACAGTCCATAAAATTTGATATGTTGTCCGAGAATGGTAACCGTTCACTTACCTGCCCGCGATCAGTCTGGCTGATGTCTATTGCCGGACAGTCTCTTATAATGACTTATTGCTTATTTTCGTGTCAAAAATGGCAAGAACATGTATATAGTGCTATTATGGCGTAAAAATATATACGTAAACGCTCCATGAACACCACCCTGCACGCGCTTCAACTCTGCGATATACCGATGTATTATCGCAGGGCGTGGAGTACTTGCATGGCGGCGTCCCTGAACCCCTTACAGTTATGGGGTTATCGCCGCCCGGGTGTACTTTATTGAGCGCTATCGTATATACTTTTGGAGGTAAGCGTTCACCAACCAGCACATCACGGAGTCGGATGAAGTGCAGCTGAATAGTGACATTATTTTTGAGTGAGCCCCTTCGCAAAAAAATACCCGGATATCAAAACATTCACAACATATCAAAATTAATAAATATTCCGGCAATAAAAAGGAGATCATTTAATGAAAAATATTATAGTCCTGGCCACCAGGAACGAAGGTAAAGTTAAAGAATTTCGTGCCATGCTGGAGGATTTTCCAGTGGAACTGAGAAGCCTGAATGATTTTGGGCCGATCCCGGAGGTCATCGAGGACGGAGACACCTTTGACGACAACGCATACAAAAAAGCGTCATTTACTGCCAAAGTGCTGGGCCTGCCGGCTATTGCCGACGATTCCGGTCTGGTGGTTGACTCTCTTGACGGCGCCCCGGGAGTATTTTCCGCCCGCTTCGCAGGAGAAAACGCAACAGATGAAGAAAATATTGATAAACTGTTAAATGATATGGCTGACAAAACAAACCGAACCGCGGCCTTTGAGTGTGTTATTTCAATTGCTGTTCCCAGTGGACCGGCCCTTACCTATGAGGCTCGCTGTGAAGGCGAAATCAGCAAGGAACCTAAAGGGAAGAATGGATTTGGCTATGACCCTGTCTTTTATTCTACTGAACTGGGTAAAATTTTTGCCGAGGCAGACATTACTGAAAAGAACAGGGTCAGCCATCGTGGAAAGGCATTGGCCGAGATAGTTGCAGAGTTTGACAAAATTTTAAAATGGCTTAACCAGCGGCTTGAAGAGGCCAAACCGCCAAAACCGGATCATAGCCAATTTGAGCATAATGACTGGTCTGAGGATATAATGGTCAAATAATTTAGTAACTGCCCACGGGCACCGGATCCGGATTCTCGCAAACCCGCTCAGGGTTCACTCAAAAACAAATTAGTAAAGATAAGGTGTAATTGTGCCTGCCCATGATCGCCTCAACCTGTATCATATTTACCACCTCATAATGTGAATTTATTTATGAACGAGCCCTTAGAATGCGAAATTATTTTTGAGTGAGCCCTAAGACGCTTACCCCATGAGTAGTTACTTCAAAAGAACAAAAACCAGGAACAGCCATGAATGAAAGAGAATTTCAGGGTGAAATAGAAAGCAGGGTGCAAAAAAAGTTATCCCCGCTTTTTACTCGCTACAAAACCAGTTCCGGCAGTCTGCGTGCCATTCTCAAATGGAAACCCATTGTCCTGATTATCGGCAATTATTCATCTGGAAAATCGACTTTTATCAATGAACTTCTGGGCCGGGAAATTCAACGAACCGGCCAGGCGCCAACTGATGATTCTTTTACCATTATCACCTCTGACAGCTCTGGTGAAGGAGATATTCCCGGCTCAACCGTGGTCAGTGATGAAAATCTGCCTTTTACCATGTTTAAAAATTTCGGCGAACAATTTATCTCTCATTTCAGCTTGAAAAAGGTTGATGCTCCATTTCTGAAAAATATGGCCATAATTGACAGTCCCGGCATGCTTGACGCAGTAACGGAAAAAGACAGGGGCTACAATTATATGCAGGTTTTGGGTGAATTCGCTACCTTGGCTGATCTGGTGGTACTAATGTTTGATCCCCATAAAGCGGGAACAATAAAGGAGACTTATACGGCAATTCGCGATACCTTACCGGAATCATCAGGTGAAGACAGGATTGTTTTTGCCATGAGCCGGATTGACGAATGTGACAGTTTGAGTGATCTGGTTCGATCCTATGGAACCCTTTGCTGGAATCTTTCCCAGATGACCGGTCGCAAAGACATTCCGCGTATTTTCTTAACTTATTCCGCTGCAATGGATGAAAAGAAATTAAACCTGGAAGACTGGAAAGGAGAACGGGAAGAATTAAAAGAAAAAATCATGTCTGCCCCGGCCTTTCGGATCAATCATATACTTCAGGATATTGACCGCAAGGTTAATGAATTAAAAATTATTGCCGAGGTCATGAGCAGGGTTTCCGCCAAGGCCAGAACTCTTTTGGCTGAAACAGTTAAATTCGGCTTTTTAAGCGGGTTGCTGGTTTTCTTTTTTCTGGGTGTTGTCCTGCAGGGCTTTACCGGTTTTCCCGAAAAAACAATGCTCGCCTCCCTGCTGGCCGGGAATGTCCAACCGCAGCATTTTGTAATTCCGCTCTGTGGCCTGTGCGGAACCTTGCTGGTGGCGGGTCTGTGGTTTAGTAAATGGAGTTTTCCCCGAATGATCAAAAGATGCCTGCAAAATCCGAAGAATCTTCTTTCCCTTGATACTGACTATCGTAAACACCTGTGGACAAAGGTTGAAGAACGGGTACGCCGGGGATTGCAAGGTTTACGGCTAAGGGAAATATGGTTTTCTCACCAGGCAAACCTGAACAAAATCGTCAAATTCATAAATAAAGATTTACAGGAATTTTACGAACGAATCAGATCAGTTAACTAAGGGCTCACTCAAAAACAACACGAAAATTAATTCTAAGGGACTAAGACGGGCATTGCTCACAACCCAGCAAAAAACCCAATCCCCTGTAGGAGCCCAGCCCTCTGGGCGATAAAACATGAAGCAAAGCTCATAGCATGGATCGCCCAGAGGGCTGGGCTCCTACAGCAACATTAATTCGGAGTTTATCCCCTGCAAGACAGGGCATAAACTCCGACTCCAAGCGAGTACAAAACAGAGTGACAGCTTCTCAGGAATAAGGCACCTAATGCTTTTCGAGAAGGCCAAAATAGCGACAAAGATGGAGTGCAGCTGAACAAGTTAGCGTTTATTGTCACCGTTCACCGGAGAAGCAAATCTTCGCAAAACTCAAACCTGTAAGCATAGACTCCGTGAGGTGCCGGGAACGCTTACCCTTTATTTATCCTTTGTAAGCTGTTGCCCTTCGCTTTTTTTCCCGTTGGCCATATCTTCCGGAAGACCTGTAGCTTGATCCAGGTTAGCTCGCTGCAAGATGGCACCAGTCAAATCTGCCCTGGTAAAATCCGCCTTGTAGCAGTCGGCTTTGACCAGATAGCTGTTATTCAACTTGCTCCCTGAAAAATTTGCCTTGCTTAAAACAGCCCAATGCAAATTAGCGCCGGAAAGATCCGCGCCGGAAAGATCTGAATTAACAAGATTAGTTTCTGCCAGGTTAGCTCCTGAAAGATCCGCGTCCCTGAGATTTGCCCCAGCCAGGTTAGCATGTTCCAGATTAGCACCGGCAAGATTAGCACCGGCAAGATTAGCCTCTTCCAAATTAACTCCATGCATATCAAGACCGTTTAAATTACATTGAGGACAGTTTCCGGTTTTATAAAGTTGTTTTTGGATTTCAGACTGCGGTTCAGCCACGCCCACATCATAACCAGGCTCATTATCAAAGAAATTAAGAACATCCCACCAGTGCTCATCATTCTCTTCAGGAGCTATATAGTCTGGTACCTCCTGCTTTTTTTCCTTGGCAGTTAAAATATTCCACCAGTGGTCATCGTCTTTCTCCTCTGCCGCCGCGGGAACAGTTGAACCCGAACTGTCATTACTGCCCCAGAATTTCCACCAGCTCCCTTTTTCGGTCTGCTTTCTGGTTACCGGCTTTGGTTTTTCCTTAGCGGTTAATGTATCCCACCAACTTTTTTCCCTATCCTCTTTGCCAGGGGACAGTGATGATTTATCCTGCTCTCCGGAATTAACAGCCTGGTTAAGGTTATCGGGCATCCTGTCCATAACAAAATTATATTCAAGACCGCCATCAGAGCGAAAAGCCATAAATTTTTCATCCTGCTGAAAAACTGAATAACAAAGTTTATCACCAAAAGACCAGTCTTTGAAACGCAAACAAAGTTTGTCGCCCTGAGAAATCGACCAGCTGCCGTCACTTTTTTCTCCCCGATTATTGTCCGCGATCAATTTGCCGTTTGCCCGGCAAACCACATCTACCCGCATGTCATTATTCCAGCTGACAAGGTGCATGGTATTTTCCGGCATAAGCTTAAGAAGCTGATATCCGGTTAACTGCCTGGCTCCATGCTGCCTGGCTTTTTGAATTGTAAAGTTGCCGGCACATCCACAGAGGAAAACAAAAATCAGGGAAACAATAACTAATTTATTCTTATTCATAACTAAAATAATCTCTTTATAAGTTATTCGTAACTACTCACGGGGTAAGCGTCCCACGCTTTTTCCAAGACTCCGCTGGGAAAAGAGGCCTCTGGCAGTAAATTGCCGCATCGTAACTCAAGAAAAATTCAGTCTCTGTAGGAGCTCAGCCCCCTGAGCGATAAAACATGACGCAGAGTTCACAGAATGGATCGCCCGGAGAGCAGGGCTCCTGCAGGAGAACTGGGGTTTTCATGAATTGTGGTCAATGCCCGCAGCAGTTCTTTACCCGGAAGTTGTCATATAACATAAAACTTTTTCTGAAAAAGGTAAAGTTCTGCGGGTCAATCTCTCTACTTTCTCTTGACATCCTGCCCCTTTTTCGTTAGTTGTCTTTAGTAATTTTTCAGGTGCTTTTTTAAGCTTTAAAAGGGAACCCTGTGCAAATCAGGGACGGGCCCGCCGCTGTAAACGTGACGAACATCGCCAAAAGCCACTGGCTGCATGGAACAGGCCGGGAAGGCGCGATAAGTAGGATGATCGTAAGTCAGAAGACCTGCCTGAAGATATATAAAATTCTACCCTCCGGACAGGGTTGACTTTGCCGTATCTGGGTATAAAAAGGGCTTCCCCGGATCATTTCTTTAATGAATTGGTTCGGGGATTTTTTTGTCCCGAACCACGAAAAAACTTTTCGGGAGAAAATGATGAGAAAAAAAATTACTGCGGCTCTGCTTGGCGGAACATTGCTGCTGCCTGTGTCATCCATTGCGGAACAACCGGCAGTCAAGGAGGTGACGATAGAAGAACTAGTGGTTACGGCGGCCAGATCTGCCGAACCTCTGCAGGAGGTAACTTCCAGTATTATGGTTATTGACGCAGAGGAGATTGCCGGTTCCGGAAGCCGTGATCTTGGTGAGCTTCTTGCCCGAAAGGGTATAGGCCACATCCAGAGATATCCTGGTGGATTGACGTCCATCGGCATTCGCGGTTTTCGTACCGATGCCCTTGGAAATGACTTGAGAGGCCACGTCCTTGTTCTTTTAAATGGTCGGCGCGCCGGCAGCGGCAACCTGACTAAATTTGACTGTCGTAACATAGAAAGACTGGAAATAATCCGCGGCCCTGGTGCGGTACAATATGGTTCTGCTGCCATGGGTGGGGTTATAAATATAATCACCAGGCAAGGCCGGGAGGAGGCCCCGAAAATAGAAATTTTCGGCACCCTGGGAAGTTTTGGGTATGAAGAAAGCGGGATTTTGCTTTCCGGGGCAAAATCGGGCTTTGACTTTTCCTCCAGTTTTTCAAGATCAGGCAGTGATGATTATGACACTGGATCAGGCAAGGAATTCAGCAATACCGGCGATGATCATAAAGATCATTATTCAGTTAATGCTGGCTTTACATTCATGGAAAATCATCGTTTAGGTCTTATTTTCAGCCGTTATGATGCCGCAGAACTGGGTAATCCAGGTTATTTAACTGCCAACGATCTTGATAACTATAAAAATTCCAGCAATGATTCCCTTGATTTCAGCTATCAAGGAAAGACAACCGACAATAGTTACACATGGTTTATCCGTTACTTTGACGGTCAGGACAAGGATAGCTGGCATGACCCTGTCACCAGTAATGCCGGAGGATGGGACGACGGCATACCTTCTTCAACCAAAAAAGACCAGCAGGGTGGACAGGCCCAGATCAGTTTTGACCGGGATATATACAGGATTACCACCGGCGGGGAGTGGGTTGAATATGACACGGAGACGACATGGGATCCTGAAAAAACCGAATATAAAAATTATGCCGGTTTTGTCTTGGCCAAGGCCGGATTTTTAGAACGAAAACTCATTGTTGACGCGGGATTACGCTACGACCAATATAAAGTTGAAGTTGTAGAACCGGCGGGCCGGGATGAAAATGATAACAATATTACTCCGAGCATCGGAATAATTTATCAAATATCGGACAATACAAGAATCAGGGCTCATTACGGAGAAGCCTTTGTGATGCCCGGGGCTGACCAGATGGGAGCAGACTATTATTCACCCTGGGGAACTCATTATCTGGGAAATCCTGATCTTGATCCGGAAAAAAGTAAAACATGGGAAGCAGGGATAGGCTACGAGGGATCGCAATTTTTTGGTGAAATTTCATATTTTTATTCAGATTTCGATGACAAAATAGAACCGAAAAGCGTTGGCTTCAGCCAGAGCTGGGAGAATGTCGGCAATGCTGATATTTCAGGGATTGAGGGAGATTTATCCCTTGATATTGCCAGTTTTTTCAATTGGAAATACGTTGTTACTCCCTATATTAATTTTGTCTATCTAGATCGTTACCGGGACAATGAAAACCATGAAGACTTGAAATATATTAATCAATGGAATGCGTCGTATGGAGTAAAAATAGAGGATCTTGATAGTTTTCATGCCCGACTTAATTTTGTCTACACCGGCAAACAGTATATAGATGACTGGATAACCGGAGGCTACCCCACTCCGGTAAAAGAAATGGGCGGTTTCACAGTTGCTGACCTTACCATTGGCAGCGAAATCATGAAATTTAATTTTGGTTCTTTAAGCCTTGAAGGAACAATAACTAACCTTTTCGATAAAAATTATGCCTATGTTAACGGCTATCCAATGCCGGGCCGCAGCTTTTTTATGACCCTGACCTATAATTATTAAGCCATAAAAAAAGGGCGTCTGCTTTTTTGCAGCGCCCTTTTTTACTTTCCTATAAAGAAATCCGGGGATGAATTACCGGCCTTAATAATATAATCAGTTCTTTTTTTACTGAATCAGTACCATCGACTTTAAAAGCTTTACCGACACCCGGGATATTGCCAAGACCCGGAACTCCGGATTTATTATACTGAGTCCTGCTGCTTATCAGTCCACCTATAACTAAAATATCGCCGTTTCTTATACTGACGGTTGTACTCATTTCCCTGACAGCTATTGTCGGTAAAGCAAGAACAGTCCCGCCAATTGTGGTATCTGACCAGTTGACTACTTCGGAAGTTATGGGAGTTAAATTTAACACAACCTCATTTTCGCCTCTTAAACTTGCAACAACGGCCAGACCGATTCCGGACATTACCTCATTGGTCTGGGTACTATATGAATGATTACCCCGTTCATCTACAGTTTCATCTATTTTTTCTATATATTGCATTTTAGTCCCGACATTTATCATTGCCGGCTGACCATTGATAACGCTTATTTTCGGGTTAGCCAGGATTTCCGTATCCCCCTGCTCCTGGATCAGGTCAAGAAATAAAGGAAACTGTTTATTGGCAAGCGTCAAGAATCTATTCGGGGATATTTTACTTACCGTTTCAGCTAAAGTGCTGGACAGCGTATTTGTACTTGATGTAGTGTTATCGATTCCGTCTGCTGAAGACCAGGAATCAGAAACAGTGTCATTAGTACTGCCTGATGTACTCGCTATGGATGAATGGGTGCCGCGGTATCCCGGATTAAGTTTTTGAAAATCCATTTCAAACTGAAATTGACTTTTTGACAGTAATCCGGACCAGTCAATACCAGTAGTATTATTATGCGAAAGTTCAACTTCGATGAATTTCGCTTCGATAGAAATCTGCCGGTATATATGATTTTGCAAGTTATCAATATATGACGTAACTTTATTAAGTAAAGAATTAGGTGCCGTAACAGTGATCATGCCGGTTGGTTTGTCTATGGTCACATTACTTTGAACTGTATCAGCACCTGTCTGCTGTGAATCTGCAGCACCATTACCTTGACTGCCACTGTTCGTATTCTGCCAGGCGTTAATAATCTGCCCCAGATTTTTTTCAACATTTTTCCAAATATCAAAACAGTCATCCCCGGCTCCAATATTTTTCAAGCTGAAGGATGCCTCGCCACTTCCGGTATCACTTGACTGGCTGACTCCCACATTTGTTTCAAATGTAGGATTCATGAAGGGCATAGCTATATTGAAAATTTTTGTGTTTTTATATTTTATGATAATAGAGCTTCCTTCAATTTCAGCAAAATAATCAACCTGTCGTAAAACATTATTTATCGCGTCATATAAATCATCTTCTGCCCTGATATCAATATCTACTAAAACTGATTGATTGGTATCACTGGCCCAGCTGACATTCATGTTATGAAATTTAGCCAGTTTTTTCATAATATCACGTAAGGGAACCGGCTCAACTGAAGAAATATCAGCTCCTACCGGAATAGTAAAATCGCTGTCAGCAATATCCAGTTGATCAACTTTTTCCAACAGGAATGTCGGATTCTGAAATCGCTGCGGCAGCTCATTGCCCTTTGCCGCTTCAGTTATTTCCTTGTCATGTTCATTGAGCACATCATGAGCATCAGCAGTCTGTTCTTCTAAAAATTTACCAGTCTGTTGTTTGGAGTCATGTTGAGAGGCGCAGGCCGAAAGCAGACAAACAGATACTGCGATAACAAAAGTTGTAAAAATCAAGTTTGCTGTTGTTTTCATATTCATAATAGATACCACATGGTTGCTTAAGGGCTCACTCAGAAATAAATTCGCGGAGATGAGGGTAAGGTGGACATTTAGCAAAATGATCTGATTGCATAATTAAAGATCGCTTTTCTAAATGTTCAGATCGCACCTCAGAATGTGAAGTTATTTTTGAGCGAGCCCTAAGATTCGTAACGCTTCAACTCTTTAGTGTCTCACTCCGGAAAAAGTCCTGAACCCATTTCCATTTTATCGTGAAGCCCAACCAGGAGGCTGTCCGAGAATGCCCTTTTCCCTCAACTCTGTGTTATTTGTCAAAAATAATACTCGCAATATCAACTATATGGCTGTGCTTATTTTTGACAAATGCCTCGGAGTCTGGCGCTTACCTTAATTTGAGAAAAAATGCCTATTCTCGGACAACCTCCTGGCATTTTCATGTACGGGATGGCTGGAAAATAATTTGATCCAGCCATGCTGGTTTAGTGGGTTAATGACTTATTCGACAACTTCCGATCAAAACAACAGGAGATAAGCAAAGATACTGAAAACCACTTCTCCCTTACTGTAACTATTCAGCCAATCTTTTTTTAATATATTTTTTTAATGCTTCCGGCAGCTTTTCTCCGGAATTCAAAGCTGCCCGATATTCCTGATCTGCCAGTTCTTTTTTACCGAGTTTATCAAGAACACGAGCCTTTGAAATCATAACCTGTAAAGAACTCCCATAAATTTCTTTATAATGTTTCAGCAGATCAAGAGCCGCAGCAAAATCATCATTCTGCTCACAAAAAGCCGAGTAACTTGCCAGGGCCTGCTTACTTGGCCGGGTCACGTTTACCGCTATTTCAAAATATTTTTTGGCCCCCTGAATTTTTTCCATATTAGCCAGAGCCACTGCCGCGGTCAAAGCAGCCTTGCTGTTATCTGGTTCTATTACCATAGCCTTTTGGGCAAAAAAGGCGGCTTTGGCGTTTAACCCCAGCCGAACAAGGTATATTGATGCCAACCGTTCCGCCAGTACGCTGTTGTCAGGCCAGGAATTTATCGCTTTTTCATATAAAACAGCCGCTTCCTGATAATTGCCGGATTTCTCCATTTCCCGGGCCTGGCGAATTATTTTTCTGGCAGCAAGAGAATCTTTGTTAATATCAAGCCGTTTTTTTACCTTCAAGGGATCAGTCTCTACCTCAATATCAAGATTCTTAGCCGTATTTTCCGGCCAGGCAAAGCCCTTATCCTTAGGAGAAATTACGATAGTATTAAAACGTTCTTCTTTTTGCAGATCTTTGAGATTAAGAATAATATCAAGGGCAAAATCCCAGGGTACATTATTTAAGGATAACGTCAGAGATCCATTCACCGCCTCATCAACTACAATATTTTTTTGACTGATATCTCCGATTAACCTGAAGACATTATGTAAATCAATTTTATAAAAATCCACACTGATTTTCTGTGCCGTATAGCCGGCAAAGGAAAGATTATTAAAATCATCAGTTGCAGGTGATGAAGCAGCCCCCGCCTCTACATCTTTCTTAACAGCAACGGGTTCGATAACGGGATTAATCGTTGCCGGGGTCTCACTTTGAGTTATTTCCGCCTGGTTATCATCTTCAATAAGTCCGGTTGCGGCCAGGACAGCATCCTGTTCCGGCACATCTTCTTCCGAATCAGTGATAATAACATCCAGTCCCTTTTCGTTTGTTTCAATATCATAAAGAAAATTTGATATTTTGGCAGATTCCATGACGATCCTGACAGCAGCATCAGCAGCAGGCATCTCGGTACTGACTCTTGCCAGAGGGGAATCTTTAACCTCAAGATCAATCTTTTTACTTTCCACATCAGTTAAATCCAGGCATAATCTGGGCATATGCCCCATATCTTTATCCAAACCAGTAGTTGTATACTTAACAATAGGCCTGTTACTCCGGATATGAACCCTGGTTTCAAGGGGTAATTTTTCCACTGTAATATCCTGGATAACTATTTTCTCTTCGAGCTGGTCAGCCTCTACTTTTTTTGCCTGGCTGAATTGAATAACTATATCATTCTGTTCCCTGACGATCTTATAATCATATGACCCGACGTCGTTCCTTATTAGCTGTAATCGAGCAATTTCAGGAACCTGATCCGTAAGCAAATCTCCTTTTATCCTGCTTATCGGGCCGGTGGTAAAATCAAGCGGTAAGGCTGATGATTCTAAAAAAACTCCATCAGCAATATCAATAATTATTCTGGACGGATTAAAAAGATCATAAGAAGTAAAAACAGGTGAGGAATTTCCCTTAATACGCAAATTCAGGTTATTATTTTCCCATTGAAGATGCTGAATTTGGAAATTTTTGTTTTTTGTTGAACCACTGTCTGTTGCGGCCCAGGCCATCAGCGCCCACCCTATGACAAAAATCATGCTCAACGCTGTAGTCTGCAATAATCTGTCGGTTTGAACTTTCAGGGTCATCTTTACATCTCCCCTTCTTTCTTTAACACCATCTGCACAGTGCGATATTTAATTGTTCCAGAGGTAGTGCGAAACGGTTCTTTTATGGAAACTGTATTTTTATTAATCTGGTCAACAATGCCGGTTCTGCCTATTTTGGTTCCTTCACGAATTATATAACCCTTGCCTACTGAATCCTCAACCATGGCCAATGGCCCGTCTTCGGCAAAAATCAGTGCCACCAGGTTTAACTGGCCAGGCTCAAACAACTGCATCCCCGTCAAATCTTTCTCGTCAACCTCAATTTCAGCACTTATCACCGTTTCATTGATAAAAGGCATAAACGGATCCAATCGTCCTTCCCGGAGATAGACAAAATTACTGCTTGAACCAGAAAGAATATTCTCCAGCTCAGCAACACTTTTAGGCAATACGGTTTCCTCTTTTACATCAGTACCATAAGGTTTCGCTTCAGTGCTTTCCGGTGTTTTGGCAAAAGCAGGAAACGAAAACAAAAACAAGGCAAGCAGACATATACAAAAAATGACCGGCCTTGGCTGCCTTTCAACAGAACTGAATATATTGGTTAATAAAATCATAGTCACAGTCAGTATAATTAATTATCTTTTGTAACTATTCAGCCGCACTTCATCCGGAGTCGAAGTTTATGCCCTGTTTTTAAGGGTGCTTACCTGCGCGCGATAATGTTGTCTTTCATAGCATTAGTATGCTGCGCCAGCATTATCACGCACATCTAAAAACGGAGTCTCACTTCGTTCGCTCACATCTGAACAGTTACAGAACAGTGGTTATGGCAGTTTTTCGTCCCTACCTGAATAGTTACTATCTTTTTTTCTTTTTAGCCGCTTCCGCCGGCTCAATAAAACGATAAGTAATAAGTTTAAAATTCGTATCAAGTATCATTTCGCCAGCCACCTTTTTGGCTCCACCCATGCTGATATTATCGACCGAGACTATTCTTGGCAGTTTACTTACTTCGTCAAGAAAAACGCCGACATTATGATATGGGCCCCGGACTTTAATTTCCACCGGAATTTCAGCATAAAATTCTCTAATAATTTCATTTTGCGGCTTAAAGAAAAACACTTCCAGGCCGGAGTTTGTTCCCTTGCTGGAAATACTGGTCAACAAGGAAGGAATTTCCTGCTGCTGAGGAAGAAAATTTGATGCCATCTTATACATCAGGTTAGTATCGGCCATTTCCTTTTCATATTTTTTTAAATCAGCCGATTTTTTTTCCACATCACGTATTTGCCCTTCAAGCCTTTGCTGCTGTTGTTTCAACTGGCTGATTGTTTCATTTTTTGGCGCAAAAACCAAAAAATAAAAAGCAATAACCGGTACCAGAACAGCAGCCGCACAGATCCCAAGCTTGTGCTTGCTGTTAAGTTTTGACACCTTATTATCAAGAAAGGTGCTAAAGCTATCTTTTGCTTTATCTAATTTCATTTACTTATTTTTCCCCTGATCGGCAGTATCGACTGTTTCCGGCACCTGGGTAGTCAAGGTTAATTTAAATGATTTTAATTTTTTATTAGCCACTGTTATCTGAGAGGAGCTACCAAGCACGGCATTACTGAAAAATTGTGATTTTTTCAAACTTTTCATATATTGAGCAATTGTCCTGTTATCCAGGGCCACTCCATCTATATTAACTTGAGTCCCGGACTGTTTCATGTTTTTCAACCATATACGATTACCAGGAGTTATATTGGCGAGCTCGTCAAGTACCCGGACGGTTATCTGTGATGTTTTCTTTAATTTTTTTATTACATCTATTTTAGCCTCAAGTGCATTTTTGTCCCTTTCCAGCTTTTTAATCTTATTTAGAATTGGAGTATAAGAATTCTTTTTCTTATTAAGCTGGGCAACCACCTGCTGCAGGGTTGTGATTTTCTGATTCAAAGCCCCGGTTCCCAGGAATAATGCTCCAAGCAACAGCAGCAGGGCAAGACAGAAAGCAATAACCTCATTGCGCAGTCTTATTCTTTGTTTTATTTGCCTTACAGGCAGAAGATTAATACGAATCATTTTTTTAAATCAACATTTACAAAGTAGAGATTGCTAACACGGGCAAGACCCATAGTTCATAAATTTTGCCAAAATAATACAATAAAAAGTACCTACTCACGGGTAATCGTCCTGGCTTCGCTAACCAGGAGGCTGTCCGAGAATGCCCTTTTTCCCCAACTCTGTGTTATTTTGAAAAAATAATGCTCGCAATATCAACTATATGGCTGTGCTTATTTTT
>JANTFJ010000013.1 GCA_024763495.1 Desulfobulbaceae bacterium
CTGCATCATATTAACAAAATTACCGCTGGATGCATATAATTGTTTAATATTGTTAATTTCAATAAAAGAAATATCTTCAGCGGAATAGCCATGTTCTTCACCTAACATACGCAATATCCTTAAAATTTCACTCAGGCTCTTAGTGAAAATGAATTTGGCGTACTCTCTTCCTTCAATCGCGCCCTTGATAAAATTAAACAAGCTCACAACATCATGAGTTATTTCATGTTTGTTCAGAAATTTGTCAATCCTGTTAAGAGCCGAGATGTTCAATGCAAATTCCGAACAACTTGAGGCAAGTAGGGCATAATTTTTTTGCTTCCAGTCAAAGTACCTTTCCGGATTTTCATCATATCTGGGAGATAAAATATCATAAGCGCCGGGGCGAAGATGACCATATTTTTCCAAGAAGCGTTTTTTACTTAATTTTATAAAATCACGGGATAAACAAGAGCTGATTGTCTCAATAGTACTCATAAAACATTCATATTCTCTATCCGACAAAAGACTGCAGCGTACAAGAGACTTAAGCATTTGCACAGCTATAAAACCTGCACGGGCCAATCCGGCAAAAGGGAGTGTTCCATATCTCTTGCAATCTTCCAGCAGCCAGAATATACGTTCAATTTTAGAAAGATTGCTTGTTGCTATAGTCATCTGGCGAAATTTCAGTTCATCAAGTTTGGCTAGATCCTTTTTCCATAACCCCTGCTTGTCATGGATAATATTATTTGTCAAATTTCGTAAACTCAACAAAAGCTGTTTTTTGTCCGCAGAGCTGAAATTCGACTCAGGAAGTTGGGAAAGCCGCTCGGGCAGGTCAAGCGTATAACATGAGTAAACAATATCAAATTCAACTTTATCATGGAGATTAGGGTTGTTACACAGACGGTCAATATAAAAATCAACTAGGCGATAGGCTAATTTCTCATCCAGATTTTTTGGAATAAACGAATTAAAACTGACTCTTACATCAATATATGGCAGGCCGGCAAAACTTATCAACAAAGGAAAACTTCTCAAATTGCGATAACCGTAATTATTTCGTTGATAAGCCCAGATATTATCTGTAATTAATTCCATATACAGTGACAGAGCCAAAGGACGGGGCCGTACACCTATCATTTCAGCAGGATTCCAGTCCGGCATAATACCAAAAACAGAACGACCGCCCAGAAGATACGGGTGGGGTTTTGTCAGTGAACAAATTTTATTCTCAATTTCATTAAGCTCTGCGTCATGTTCATCTTCAGCCAGACTGGCAATTGTTTTTAAAATAAGAGGACGAACCTGCAACAAGATCAGCCCGTTATTATCAACAGCAAATTCAACATCAAGAGCATCATTATCAAATAGCTCCTCAAGCTCTTGCAACAGTAAAAGCAGATCATGCTGCCAACCTTTTAATTTTACAGAAGATTTTTTTGCATGATATCGAACTGCCAAGTCATTGGACAATCCACTCTGCACTGCAGATGTGACACCACTGACCTCATCATAATTTATTACATAATAATGCCCGCCATTATTCGGATCACGCGAAAAAGCAACACCGCTTACTTCTACTTTTTCAAGCATAGGTTGAAGAAAAACCTGATTACCCAGCTGCGCTTTGTCCATTGACGAAATTACAACTTCAATAGCCTCACGCCGTTGCTTCGGCCCTTTGACATTACTGACAGATTTATAACAACCGGCCATAGACGAACTGGAGGTATCCTCAGACAAAGCACTACTGCGAACAATAATTGATTTTAACCAGTCATGATTTTGCCGCAAAACATCAAGGGTACGTCCGGCGCTGTGCCATTCTCCAACAGTGAAACATATTTGCGGTAATACCCTGCCCTGACGTAAACAGCCTTCGAGCATGGAAAGAGTTTCGGCTTTTGTGCCAAATTTTAACATAAAAAGTTACCGGTTAATGTTCATCTAAAACTACTAACTGGTTTATGAGTGATTCTAATAGGCAACCATTGTCATTTATCAAAACCAGATCAGGAGATTCAGGTTCTTCGAAAAATAAATCTATGCCCACTACCTCCTTTTCCGTCCCGCATTGCGATCGAGAATATAACTGTTTTTGATCCCGTTCTAAAAGTGTTTCCACTGGAACTTTTATGTAAACTTCAAAGTAATTTTTTATATGCTCCCTGTTCCATTTTCTTACAAAATTAAACATGGAAATTGTCGCACAAATCACATCTATTCCTTGATTTGAAATCATTAAACACAATCTGCCATACATGGAAGCAATTTTTTTTCTGTCGCTCAAAGAATACCCATATCTGCGGCCAATAACATTCCTGAGTTCATCGCCGTCAAGGAAAATTACATTATTTCGTTCTCTCTTTAATCTCTGATAGAATTCATTGCCAATTGTTGTTTTTCCTGCACCGGCAAGACCCGTCAACCAAAAAACTTTTCCCGGACTATCACTTAAAACTGTTTCCATGACACATTTATCCCGCAATAAATTTTTACAGCTCTGCTATACAGTCAAGAACATATAATGCGCTTGCCCTACAGGAAAAATTTTTAATGTATTTTTCATGGGCAGCAGAGGAAACTTTTCTCCGATTTGCTGGATGTTCGAGAAAAAATACAACCTTTGCCAAAAGGTCTTTTTCATCATCAAATAAAATCACCTCTTTATCTTTTTCAAAAAAATATTCAATGGGCATACTGTCAAAGGTAATAGGGATTTTACAAGTTAGCATGAAGTTCTTTGAGGCGATAACCTCCGGGGCCTTCATATGATACGTTGTGCCGGGACTGGTATTAAGATTAATGCGTGACTGATTAAACAGTTTGTTTAACTCTGTACCATTTTTTATTATTCCCCCTGAAGCTTGTTGCACCATAGAATACTTTTCCCAATTATTACCAAAAGCCTTCACGTTGATACCATTCTCCAGTAAATGCCACACAGGCTTTACCTTCATTAACATCATGAAATGATTAAAAAAAGGCGTTGGACAATTTTGTCGATTATGCCAATCAACCAGCAGCAATAAATTGTCTGTTACCTCTATTCCAAAATTTTTACATATTTTTTCCACCAGATCCTTCCTGGCGTTTGTGTGAAGTTGTAATTTTCGCAACTGCGCCAATGAGGACTTCCCCATTTTATCAACTATATTACGGATAACTAAAAGTTCTGATGAAGATAATTTTTCTGGAAATAATTCTTTCATGGCCATTGGATATAAAGTATTTGATGGATCAGGTAAATGAGTCACAGAAGTAACATCATATATTTTTTTTGTAGCAGGTAATGTTCGATATATTCTCATACTTGCCACTACGGGTAAGATATGAATTTTTTTTTCTTTTAGTACCTTGTGAACCTTAAAGGAAGTATCAATCCATTTTTTAGAAAAAGAAAAAATATAATCATTGGCTGTAATCAACTTGGAATTATCAATACTAACAATGTTGGGCAACATATCCTGCACCCAGGTCACATAAGGGATAACTCGAGGGATGTTGGGCTCCTCATACCTCAAGTGATCAATACAAAAAATAATATCAGGTCGGAATTCACACAAATTACGCAACTTAACATCTTCCCTGATGCTATATCCCGCATTTTCATTCTCGCACTCAATAAACACATCATGGCCCAGCAATCGGAAACCTTCGGCCATGTCCCGGATGGAATATTGCAGATAGGTTGTGTAGCGCGAGGTTTTAAATAACACCTTTAATTTTTTTCCTTTTTTTATCTTATCAATAACCTTTTGATGAAAATTAGCCGGATAAAGTAGAGTTAATTGTTTTTTATAATAATCAATATCATACAGCACTTTTTGCCCACATTGCTTAAGAAGTGGTGTTACATATTGCTCGTAGTAATGCCTGTTATGGCCAAGATGATCGATTAGTATGGAGGGGAAAAAAACTTTTTTTTCAAGCAAAACATCTTGCAGGCTGACTTCGAGATTATTTTCATCAAGGAATCGGATGACAAAAGCACAGTCGGCAATTAAAGAAAGGTCACAGACTGCCATAGCCTGCTTGAGAATTTGAAAATCAAGGACAACCAGGCATTCATAGCGAAAAAACTTTTTTCCCACTGCGGCAAGGGCCTCAATAAACTCCACACAAGAAGCAAGCGTGGGACACCGAATTAAAATATTTTTTTCTTTGTTTAGGCACTCCCTGGCTAATCTGGCATTGTCTGGAGGGAAAACGGCCTTGGACCATATCCCATTTTGTTTCCCATAAAATACTCCCGCCACCTTTAGACTGAAAGGTTCCCAGAACGAGAGGGGCTCATCAATTAAGCTGTCTTGAAACAGGGGATTATCAGTCAAGTCCGGGGCATATTGGGCAAGAAATTTTAAATTCATCTCATACCGTGCCCTATGTTCATTTTCAATTTCCGGATTATCTGCTATTGCCGTCTTTATTACCCCATCTACCAAGTCTTGAATCTGTCGATGAATCGTTGCCGGCATTAGGGTAAGTAGCTGATTACGAACACTAAGTATCCCATCAAGATCCAGCTCCGGCAAAAAAGTTTGAAGGCAAAATTTTATATTTTCCAAATCTGGGGGTAACTTGCCGTAATATTCCCGCGCCAAACTATAGTTTTTCTCAGCCCTATAAAGATCTCCAATCATTTTTATGAAAAGTGGAACTTTTGATTTATCTTCTATTGCCTCAAGAAGAAACTGCAAAATTGTTCTGCCGGTGCCGAGTCGTTGCTCTGCTATAGCCTGTTTGGCCAGAGAAAATAATGCATCACCAAAATTTGCTTCCTTGAGACCATTTTCAGCCAGATAAGCTATCATTGCCTCAAAATCGTTTTTATCAGCCAGAGCCCAAATATATTGTCGATATAGGGCAGTTTGTTCAGCAGATTGCAGCACAGACAAGATTATTTTCTCCTTTAAGATAATTCATTAATTGTCTTCGGTAGTTATAGTTCTTTTTAAATTTTTTTTTGTCTATCAACTGCTGTCCACAATTGTGGTATTGTCTCATTATGTCTGCCCTGAAGGTAGAAACTTTCGCCACCATCAGCAACGGTACGAACCAGAATAGTTTTCCAGGGACGAAAATAATAAATTGGGTTGTTGGGGTCTGGTTCCAAAGAATATTTTGGGGGCAGAGAAACAAGATCGCAGACAAGGGAGGTAAAATGATGTATTTCTCTATTTTCCTGGGCTGCTACATTCCGGGCCATTGATAAGGCCTTAAGGTATACTTCCGGCCCCATAATAGCAGTACCGAAATTCATCAACACGCCTCCTTCAAGTTTTTCAAGAATCTGGGCAAATATCAGAAAATCCCGATAGCTGGTTGCTCCTAATGCCGCACCATCACAATTAGGCATTTCATGAATGATATCGTAACCAATCCCGACATGCACAGTAGCTGGAATACCCAACCGATAAGCAGCAGCAAGAACACTTATGTCCCGATGCGGGAAATTCTCTTTCTCAATCACTTTGCCGATAGCCTCGCCTAGCCCCAGTTCTTCTACTGCCGCTTGAGAAATTATTTCATTTATTCTACCTGTCTCTTTCCACAAACCAAAACGGCCATCACGAATATAATAGGCCACGCTTTCCGTAGTTGCTCCGATAGAGGCAAACTCAAAGTCATGAATAACCCCGGCCCCGTTCATGGCAATACAGGATAGAGCCCCCTGCTCCATCAAATCTATGAGATAACGCTGCACCCCTGACCGTAAAACATGGGCTCCCATCATCAAGATATTACTTTTTCCCCGTTGCCTGGCAGCTTTTAGCCGATTTGAGATCGTTATCAATGTTTGTTCTAAAACAGGCACAGAAGCCAAGGGTAAGATAACGGAAACGTCAAGATTATGTTTACGTTCATCAAGTGAAGACAACTTCAAGCGGGATCGATCAAATTGCTGAAAGAGAGATGGCATAGGTTAAAATTGATATTTTTCAAATGAATATTTATTTTAAAATTGCTGTAATATGTTTTTTTATACGCATTTTATTGATGGATTTTTTGTTACCGATTATTTCAACGGCTTCTGCTCCAACGATGTTTCCGAGAAATCCCAAAATTTCATTTGGCACTCCAAGACAGGAAGCCAAAGAAGAGATGGCAAATAATGCGTCACCGGCACCAACCCGGTCAATTACTCTTCTGGCCAGAGCAGGGATAGATAACAGGTCTTCATCCTTTCCGAATACTAGACATCCTCGCCGTCCTAAAGTGGTTATCATTTGTTTACAATTCAACTGTCTTGCCAGTCTGTCTGTCATTCTGCGCTCATGACCCGGCTCATTCCGCATGGCAAGACGCAGTTCGTGCCCGGCAATGCTGAGGAAATCACTTTTGGGATAACGGGTTGCCACATGATACCCCCTGTTTCCGGCATTGGCCTGGGTATTTACTGCTAAAAACGGTGCGTGTTGTGCCATCATATTAACTAGGTTTGCGCTGATTGCTCCATGGCCAAAATCTGCAGCAACAACAAGATCATATTTTGACATCTGCGCCTTCATCCATGCACAAAGCCTCTTGTCTTCATAATCGGAAAGACCGGAGTCACCCATCACATAAACTTCAAATAACTTGTTAAATGAATAGCCGTCCAAAAATCTCCTTTTCAGTGTAGTCGGAGTTTTGGCCTGAGTAATAAAATAAGGTGATATATTTGTAGAAAGTTGTGACCGAATAAACTCCTCATGACGATCTTTATCACCAAGCAGGGTAACAAGCTGAACATTATCAACTAACGCCGAAATATGATTTGCCACAGCAAGTACGCCTCCGGCAAAAAGATCTTTTGACTGATATTGCAACGCCAGAGCCGGGTCTTTTGAAGACACTCCAAGAGCGGAACAATATTGATATTCGTCCAGAATGGTGTCACCGACAACCAGGACATTAAGGTGAGACATCTGGTCAATAATGTTTACAATATCTTCAAGTTTGTATCGTTCCCTGAATATTTTCAGATACTCCTGAGTTTCTTCAGGAAATTGAGACATATAACGATTAATCAGATTACTGGAACTGAAAACAATGTCTTCAGCAAAGACAAGCTCACATCCTACTTGTTTAACAACTTCAGCCTCTCTGGCAATTTTGCCGGTCATGTCAGAGGCCAACTCTTTGAACTCCGCCCCTTTCACATAATAATCAGGCCGCAGGAGACGCAAAAGTTCCTCTGCCGTAGGCCATTTATTTATAGCGACAAAGTCAACGACGTCAAGTGAGGCAATAGCCTCAGCACGGAGATTTTCAGAAAAAGCAGGACGATCAGGCCCCTTGTCCACATATTTATCCGGGGTCACTGTAACCACCAGAATTTCACCTTTTTGTGCTGCCTGCCGGAAATAACGGATATGGCCAATATGCAGCAGGTCAAAGACACCATGACATAAAACAATTTTTTTGCCGGCAGCCTTCATTGCTTCCACCTTGGCCGACAGATCATCCAAAAGTAAAATATTATGCGTCTTATCCGGAGAACACATCAGCCTGTCTCCTCTGTCAAGTCAACTTGAGCCATATCGGTAAAATAATGGGCCAGCATTGAATGTAATGTCTCTACTAAGCCGTAATCAGTCGCTGGAACATAAAAATTTATGTCGCCACATTGACGTAGACGGTTCTCCTTTTTAAAACCGGTTAAGGTAATAATTTGGCATCCTCTTTTTTGTGCAGCCTGCACCGCAAGAATCATATTATCAGACTCCCCGGAACTGCTGATGGTAATAAGTAAATCTCCCTTTTCAGCCCATAGATTCAGACCACCCTCATAAGCAGCATCATAGCCAAGATCATTGGCCATTGCAGTTAGAAGGGAAAGATCCTGAAAAACAAGCGAACGTATGCCGACCGCTTTGCTCAAGTCATTATGCATATGGCCGGCAATCGCCGCACTGCCGCCATTGCCGATAACCATGACTTTTTTTAATTTATCATTCATATCATGAAGAAG
This sequence comes from Desulfobulbaceae bacterium, assembly GCA_024763495.1. Taxonomy (GTDB): domain Bacteria; phylum Desulfobacterota; class Desulfobulbia; order Desulfobulbales; family SURF-16; genus JANTFJ01. The sequence goes on from JANTFJ010000013.1 coordinate 7,943, forward strand.
ATTAGTAACCATACGTCCAGCTTCATCTATAGGAATCAGTTGACCATCTCTGTTGGTAACCACAATATTTTTTGCCAAATTAAACAGATTTCGGCAATGCTCAGAAAATAATATCATTTGTAACTACTCATGGGGTAAGCGCCTAATTAGTGCAAACCTCAGTATTTGTAACTGTTCTGAGTCTGTGCTTACCAGCAGGGTGCAGGTAAGCGACCAGAGGTAGACTCTGATAAATTTTCGTGATCAGACTGACAAGAGTTAACATGTGCTTATTTTGTAATAATCCGCTCAACGGAAAACGCCTCTGCTGCCTTGCACCCCACACTTACTCCGCGATATGTTGCCAGAGCCTCTACTCCGGATATGGAACGGCTGTGTGGATAATCTCTCATTTCCATATCATAGGCTTGCAGGGCCTTAATTTTAATAGACAAATAGTTGCTGATATCAACATAATATTGAGGAATAAAAAAATCGCCTCCATGGGTAGATGCCCACTCAGTGCTGGAAAGAACCTCAAAGCTGTAAATCTGTTTAACCATACATCCGGGTTGCGGCCTGCAGGCAGTAAGAACAGCCTGATGGGTAATGCGGTGATCAATATTTAAATCGCCGCCATGATGGGTATAAATAATATTGGGATGTAGTTCCTCAATAAGAGACTCAAGGGGTTTAATTACTTGCAGCAGGGGAACTGTATCCAGACAATTATCAGGCAAACCTAGAAACAGAGGCTTTTCCGCTCCCACGATATTTGCCGCTTGTTCGGCCGCTCTTTGTCGCTCTTTGAGTTCTGGTGTATGTAGTTCTGTGGTTCCTCTGGAGCCGACACCATCTGCCATAAACACTACATACACAGAATCACCTTGCTCAACATGCCGAGCCATGACGCCACCGCAACCAAGAATGTCATCGTCAGGATGAGCAGCTACCACCAGTGCTGTTTGCGGTTCACGCATTGACAAACTCCTGATTATTGCTTAACTTTCTCAGGCTATCCGGGCCATGATTGAACAAAAGATCAATCACAGACATAAAAGGACAGAATCCTTTATAAAGCTGGGTGTAAGTCGGGTGTTGATAATCATGATACATCAGCTTGATACCAGCACGGGAAAATGAAGCGGCATCCAGATAGTCTCGACCAAACGGACCGGACACATAGACTTTTGCCCCAACTTCCAGACAGAGATTTAAAATACGTTCGCTTTTGATCCCACCAGCCTTCATTTCAGAACTAAAAACTGTTTTTGTTTTGATGCCCAACATGCAGAAGAGCTGGGCGGTGCTGTCGGTAAGCAGAGAGGCCAGATCAAGCCGGTCATGCTGGAAAAGCTGTTCCAGAACAGAAGCATATTTCGGCCAAAACGGCGCCTTGGAGTAACAATGACGAATCCTGTTCCAATGTTTTTTTCTCCAATTGCTATCATTATTTACCGTTAATTTGTTAATATTTCTATAAAAATTTCCTTTCCGGTTCACTGGGACGGTCAACCATAACGATCCGTCTTGTCCCTTTATTTGGTTACGATGGGTGAATCCACGACGTTCAAATTGAACATCATCCAGGATAATGGCAAGATCTGATCGGTGAATTCGGTCAAAATATCCCAGCCAGGGCAGATAGGCCGGTTGTGCTATGGAAACAATCACGTAGGATCCTTATATAAATATATTGTAAAATCGTGGGGTAGATAATCATGCCGCAAAACAACTTTTGAGGTCAAGGTTCGACAAAAGCTGAGAATCTCACCCGGCTCAAGGCACAATTCATCTTTTTCTGTTTGTTCTCCCCAGCAACTCAAACTGTTGAACGCCACGCCGCAGGTTGCCAGATCAAACATTGCCTTGATTAAGGGGAGCGCCTGATCCTGGCTGTCTAAAAGATAAAATATTCCGCTGGCAACTACATAATCAAAATTCCCGGGCAAATGTTGACTGAGGATATCGACCTGTTTCACTGTTAGCTCAGGAAATCTTTTCCGGCAATGATGAACCATGGCTTCGGTAATATCCACCCCGAGATAATCTACTTTTATCTTTTTTGTCTGCAGCCAGGCATATAGGTCACAGAGACCGCATCCTACATCCAGGATCATTTTACCATCAAGATCATCGATTCCTGCCAAAATTTGAAAGCGCAGATTCTGTGACTGTTGGCTGCCCCAGTCAAGCACTTGGTGAGATGAGTCATTTCGAGCTAAAAGTCCTGTAAAATAATTACTAATTTGTTCGTTATTCATAAATATTTCGACTCACTCCATGGAACAATCTGTAAAAACATCACCGACTTTAACCATACCGAATGGATAATTATTGAATTCATAATCGGTAATCAGCAAGCTTCCCCCGGAAGCTGCTACCACAAAAGAACCATCGCTGTTGACGGACACGATTGTTCCATTATCATTTTCGTAAATTTTTTTTTGCATTACTGTTTTCCAGAAGAATACTTTCCGGCCCTGCAAAAATGAAAATGCACCGGGGTATGGTCTGGAAACTGCCCTGATCAAATTAAATATTCTCTTTACGTCCACATGCCAATTAATCAAACCATCTTTCGGTTTTCGAGCCGCAAATACCAAGTTGTCTTCTGCAATAACCTGGACATTTCCAGTTGCCTGTCCAAGGACTATTTTATCAATACTTTGCCTGGTAATTGTCCGGTATAGAGGATAGAGTTTATTAAGAGCGTCACCGACGTCCTCCTCAGTTGAAAGATCATAGGACAGTTGTTTAATTATATTACCGGTATCAACTCCTTCATCTACCCAGTGGCAGGTCAGACCAAGCCGGGTTTCACCATTTATTATGGCCCAGTTGATTGGAGCTCTACCCCGATAGGTCGGCAGAAGACTTGGGTGGAGATTAACAGCACCTAAAACTGTTTCATTAACCAGGTCAAGGGGCAAAATATAACGGTAATCTGTAATCCATATCAAATCAGTTTTCTTCTGATGAACAAATTCTCTTACTGCCGCATCACGCCCCTTACCTCTGATTACTGGAATATTATTTTTATCGGCAAATTTATAAACAGACTCATAAACAACACCATCCTCCGGATCTATAGGATGAGCGACAACAGCAGTGACTATAACATAACGATGACCAAGCAAGGCCTTTAATGCCTCTACCCCAACAGTATGATTACCAAAAAAAACTGTACGTATCATCGGTTGTTATCTCCTTAACTATTGGTTATCTCAACTTTTTCCACCACTACCCGCCATTCGGCGTGAGTATCACCGCAGGGAGCCAGCATGTCGGTAATCTCAACCCGGTCAATTGATATAAACTTCCATCCATCAGCAAACTGGGTATTTAATTCTGTTCGTGAAACAAAATGAAGCTGTCCGCAGCCAACCAGTCTGCCGGCATCAATATTCATGATAAGACCATCAGCCCCACATTCACCACTTCGCAAGCTGGAATGGCTGTCAGCATATGTGTTATAAAAAAATTTGCCGCCGGGCCGTAATACACGATAAATTTCGCCAATGGCTCTGCGCAAATCTTCTACACCGACACAACAGAGGGAATCCCGGTCGATAACTAAATCAAATTGCTCATCAGCAAAGGGTAATTCCCTGAAATTGCCCTGTCGCAGATCGCCAGCAAGTTTTTCATCCGCAAACCACTTACGGGCATTTATGACAGCGGTTTTGCTGGCTTCAATACCGGAAACAGCAATACCTTCCCGGGCAGCAAACCACAAGTTGCAGCCTGATCCAAATCCGATCTCCAGTAATTTTACTTCATTTCGGGAACGATACTGCGGGGCATATTTGAAGACAAAACTGACTACACAGTCCCATGGATATTTTTCTCCGTGTCCCTGGCTGTATTTTTTTTCCCAGATTGGATCAACATCTTTTATGATACTTCTTGCAGATGCCATTTTTTGATCACTTCTCCCTGATTAATTTGTTTGTTCGTCTTCATGCCAATCAGAAAATCCACCATTTTCGGCGGATAGCCAGTACCTGGTCGTTGAAAAATAATATCATCACGGCTTATTATTGTGCCTTTGTCAATATTTTGCGCTGCTACACAGGAGAGACGAAAATTTTGCCGGGATACATTCTCTGTGGGGCAAGGAATAATTGCGGCTGAACCTATCATTGCCTCAGCATCACGCACTGCTCGCACAAGTTCAGCCATTTCTGCAGGATCAGCTGAAAAACGATGATCAGGCCCCGGCAAATCTTTGGTCAGAGTAAAATGTTTTTCAATCCAGCAGGCTCCTGATGCCACAGCTGCAACAGCAGCAATTACTCCTTCACTATGATCACTGAAACCGACCAGGGCTCCAAAAGCATGCCGCAGAGAATTGATCCGCCGTAGATTAATATCATCCGGATGGGCTGGGTATGAAGAGGTACAATGCAAAAGCACAAGCTGTCTGTTACCTGTTTCAGCGAAAAAACGCACTGCGTCATCAATTTCCGCCAGCGTAGCCATTCCTGTTGAAAGCACCACCGGCAGACCGGTTTTCCCCATATGTTGGATAAGTTCAAGATTTACCAGGTAATCAGAGCCATTTTTTAATACCGGACTTCCCAATTCACACAACATGTCTATGCCCTGCTTACTGGTTGGGGTGCTGTGGAAATCAAGATCATGCTGCCGACAGCAGGCAGCCATTTCAATCATGTCAGCCTGTGTCAACTCACAGCGCTTAAACATATCGTACTGTGGCTCTTCCATTTCAACTCCGGCTGAGACATAATGATAAGTCAAATTACGGTCTGATAAAAAATCCTCGGTTTGGTAATTTTGAAATTTAACAGCGTCTGCCCCGGCCACTTTGGCAGCTGCAATAATTTTTTTGGCCAGTTCCATATCACCGTTGTGATTAATTCCTATCTCGGCAACAATATAGGCCGGTTGGCTACGGCCAATGGTTTTTCGGCCAATTTTAATATTTTTTTTAAACATACCGCATCATCCTTGCTGCGACTATCTCAGCCCCTGTCCCGTGACAGACATTGGCAGCTGCATTCGACATAGCAATATATTTTTCCGGATTAGTGAATAAACTAATTGTCGCCGCAGCTATATCATTTTGCAGATGTTCGGATAATTGTATGGCAATAATTGCGCCTAGTTCTTCCAGCCGAGAGGCAATCAGACGTTGGTTTTCCTCCTCAACCACCAGCAATGTCGGCAAGCCAAGGCAGCAGCGCTCCCAAGAAGTTATTCCTCCTGTTCCGATAGCAAAATCTGCCCTTGTCATTAATTCAGCCATGTTTTTTACAGCATGGTGCACTTTTATTTTCAAAAAAGACTCACTGCTTCTTCGGCAAATCTCTTTATAATGGGGGGCGTGTACCCCCAACACCATATCTACCGTTATATTTTTATGCCAAGGTAACAATTCAAGAGCTGCTAAAGCCACGCCTGACAGATTTGCAGGATCCATACCTCCCATACTTACCAGAATACGGCCTGATGACCGGCCATTTTTACGGCGAAATAACGACATCTTCCGATAAACAGCAAATTGCGGTCTGAGCAAAGCGAATTCAGTTCCAGTCAGAAAAACACAATGTCCATCAACCAGTTTTTTGTAATCCCCGGCAGTCCTGTCTAATGTCTGGTCCAGCAGAAGATCACAGTCCAACCGCCTGTTCGCCAAGTCATCAATCACCATGATTTGCTGCACGTATGGCCGTAACATATTATGCCAGCCGGAATCCAGCGTATAATGGTCAACTACCAGCCAAGAGATATCTTTTGTGGACCATGGAAAATCCTTGCGGTCAAATGATGCAATTGTTTCCCTTGCGTCCTGTCGCCAATCAACGCCAAGCCAATCGGCATATTGTCCTGCTATTCTGGATTTTTCTTTTTGAGCAGGTGGAGGCAACTTGAAGACAGAAATGCCATGCTGCTTAATCTGTTCAGCCATATGACCTTCATGTTCTCGGCAAACAAAACAGACCCCAGCCCCTGCACGGAGCAATTCTTGTCCTAGAGTTAAACAACGCATAACATGGCCGCTGCCCATCTGCAGAGATGCGTCAACACGAAAAATAATGTTTATTTGTCGTCTCATTCAACTGTTTTCTGTTGAACATGGCGATTGATTTCCAGCCATTCCGGATGTTCTTTCAGCAAATCAAGCACATCGTACCAGCTGAAATTGTCCTGTCCAAAATAATCATAAATCTTCCGGACAAATAAAAGATCTTCCGGCGTATCCACGGTCCAGCGCATTTTTGATAAATCATGATCATTAATCACGCCTTGTAAGGCAAAAAGTAGGGGATTACGCAAAATATATTCTGTTACATGTTCTCGCCAGGCAGGGTTTTTATCCTCTAACCAGGCTTTTTCTAAAGCCGAAAATTTCATTGCCTCTGCATCCAGTCCCTGGGGAAAAGTGCGTCGGGGAATAAACGAAGAAACATAGTCCAGTTGCTCAAAATCTTCCCGCAGGCAGACGACAACTCTATTGATAATTTCCGGTTCAATGAGCGGGCAATCAGAGGTAACCCTTACCACAACATCAGCCTCATATTCCTGAGAGGCTCGGTAATACCTGTTCAGTACATCATCTTCTGCGCCACGATAACAGGCAACACCCATATCTTCACACTGACCAACCAACACGTCATTTTCGTCGGAATCAGGTACAGCGACAACAATTTGATCTATAACTTCTGCCCTGGCAGTTCTTTTGACCACTCGAACCAACATGGGTTCACCGCCTAATTTCATGAGTACCTTTCCCGGCAGACGTGTGCTTCCCATCCGGGCCTGAATAACTGCTACAACCTTCATGACTGCTTTGCCTTATTTTTTTTCTGCAATAAATACATTACATCATGGTTATCATTATGGAGATAAGGATATATTTTCTTGTCAACCAGCTCAAGATCGGCAAAGGTATCCAGAAAAATTTCAGGATAATCACCTTTCCATAATAAAGAATCTTTTTTGTGGTAAATTACGTTGACAAATTTTTTTGAAAAATATTCATAACCCCAAATATATCTTTTACTGCACCGGTAAATTTCTTTAAGTGCCTTATCAAGATCTTTGGGATCAAGATGAATAAGAACCCCGGATGTGAACACCAGATCAAAATATTTATCGGGAAAGGAAATATCAAAAACAGAACCTGTACTAATAGTAATATTTTTCAGTCTTTTTTTAGCCTTCTTCACAGCAAAAGGCTGGAGTTCAATACCAAACAAATTTTTAAAGCCCATTTGCTGTAAACATAACAGCTGGTTTCCGGTGTTGGCCCCTACTTCGAGGATGCGGATATCAGCCGACATTTGCCCCAGAAATTTTTTATTCATTTCAACACGGCTGACCCCAAAATTTTTCAAATAATATGCCTCCATTTCCGCCATACTTATCGTATTGCGGATTGTGTAATCCTGGCCAAACTTTCCTTTCCATACTTTTTGCTGTTCTGTTTCCATAATGATTTATATCCTGGAAATTTTTATAATCATGGGCATCAGTTTGGGACAATACAAGATAAATGAGTCCGTTGATTTAATGTATTTTAGTACGAATCAGAGCCACCCATGGTAATCAAAATTTTCTTAGCAGATTCTGCGATATTTCGGTGATCATCATTATCAATCTTTCCGGCAAAAGTTACCTTGCCGCCCTTGTCCTGCCAGACCTGAGTCAAAGCCAGGCAACGCATGATGTGTCCGGTTCCGATAACAGAATCGGCATCTGCCCTTATTATTAAATTTATCCTGTCATTCATTTCAATCCCAGATTATCGTAACTCAAATTACTGTAACCAGAGTTTCGCTAACCGGTAAAGCTGTTTCCGGCCAGAGCCAGGACAACCCGCTCC
>JANTFJ010000014.1 GCA_024763495.1 Desulfobulbaceae bacterium
TAATTACGCGTAAAGCCTGCAATAGCAGGGAATTGGACCATAATTTGACACTCACTTCGTCATTCCGGCATGTAGTTGGCCGGAGGTAAGCGAGGAATGAGACTCCGATCCAGAAAGCTGCTTGCTGCTTAATGTCTATAGATTCCGGCCAACTACATGCCGGAATGACGTGATATAAATTGTCCAAATTTTAGCAGGCCTACGGTTGGGTGCCACCACCACATATGGAGAAGTTACCAAAAATCAAAACAAAAAATTGTTTAGACAATGGTCGTAAGCGCCTAAAAAATTTCCCTCTTAATATAAAATCGAACCGTCGTATATTCTGTGTTGGTGCTGGAGTTGCCGGTTGTTGATTCAGAGTTCGAATAGTTTGCCGTAATGTTTAAATCCATTCTGCCTATATGCCAGTTCAAGGTAGAAAATATCGACCAGCTGGTTGTATCCCCTGCCCCGTCATAAAACGAATAGACACTGTTAAGGCTGGCTGTTAAACTTTTCGTCGGAATATTGGTCAGCAGCTGGGCCTGAACCGAGTACATTTTTTCTGAAATGTCGGACTGGGCTATGCCATAGTTATAATCGGTCGAGTCAATATTCTCATAAGTAAGGTTAAGCCTGCCTTCGGTAAATGTGGTAAAATTTTTGATGTAATTCAGATAGGCGGTAAGCCGGTCTTCATCCCTGGTGTTGCTGCGGTAACGGCTTTGAGTGACATCTCCGCGAAAAGGAAAATAATTAAAGCTGATGCCGACGGCATGGGTGGTACTTGAATTTGTTTCGCCGGGATAAAGGCCGTCAATCACTTTCTGGTCAATCTGGTTATAGTTATAATGGGGAGTGACCAGGTCATCAAAAAAAGCGATACTGGTGGAATACCCCCAGTTATCGGTACGCAGGGTGTAATCTGCCGGGATAAACGCATAATCAGCCTGGTACTGGTAATCCTCAATAAATTCAATCGGATCTGCCAGGCCGGGTGGAAGACTGATAATCCTGATTCTGTAAGTGTTATCATAAGGAACAGGCGGTAAATAATGAATTCCTTCAATAAGTTTTATAAGCAGATTATTATTATGGTGATCAATAAGACTTACCCGGATAGAATTTTTATCAACATTGCGAAAATTAAGAGTAAATGTATAGGGTTGATCATTACTGCTGCCGGTACTGCTGATTCCATGCCGTTCAAACAGGTTATTAACCGCGCCGGTATTGTCAAAGTCGGAGCGTCCGGCAAGAAGGCCAAAAAAGAATTTTCCCCAGGGGATTTTTTTTACATAATTGCTACTGCCCTGGACGCTTTTTTGTTCAGATTCTCCACCATTTGATTTGTTGGTCATATAGTGGCTGTTGACTGAAGTGGCCAGGCTGTTAAAGAGCCGATGACTTAAAAATAAATTGTAATTATCGTTTGTGTTGCTTGATGTCGTTTTACTCTCATGCTGCTGATAATGATATATATTGTCATTTTTTTGATACGAGAAGGTTGATTTGAAATTTTTGGGAAGTTCCGCTCTTATTTCTCCAAACCATGTTTCCCGTAAATAGTCCGAGTCGCTTTTTTGATTTTTATCCGCGTCATACTGTTGATCCTGTTTGTCTTTATCCCAGCGCCCATTTACTTGTAAATGGTTAAATTTTTTGCCCAGGTTGACATAATAGAGATCCCTGACCGTGGTGTTGTTGTAACCGTCTGAGTCATTGCGGGTGTATCCTGTTGAGGCGTTAACATCATCCTGGAAATAAGTAAGATCAAGCTGGTAGTCGTCATATCGAGATGAACTGGAACCTTCATAGCGGTGATTGGTATAGCTCACCCTGCCATTCCAGGGCCGGAGAAGATACTGGGCCAGTAGCCCGTATTCATAGATAACAACAGATCCCCGGTTAGCCCTTCTTCCCCCCACAATAGGAGTTTCCCGCAGGGCATAGATATCAAGATGATAGGGATGGGTAGGCAGAATTTTCAGTTGTGCCTTATACTTGGTTGCATAGTCTATTGTTCGATAGCGGTCGCCGTTTTCATCGACATTCTCTTCCTGCAGGCCTCCGCCCACCGAGGTATTAAAGGTAATAAACAGGGGGCTGTAAATATAGCCCTGGGCGCTGACATTAAGAAATTGCTGCAGGGTTGTTTCTTTAGTGCTGTAACTGTTGTTTGAATTTGCATTGCTGGAGTCATTGTTATCCTCTTCATAGAGACCGGCAACTTCAATAGAACCAATATAATTGACAATTTTGGGCGCAAATTGCTTCAGCCCGGCATGCACAATGCCGGGAATTAAAAAAAAAGAGCTTATCAGGAGAGGAATAATGGGTTTCATATCGGTTAATTTTATACGTGCGCGTCTGTTTCTCCGTAACCGTTCATCGGGGTACCTGTTTACTTATAACTCCGGCCTGTAAGCATTTACAAAATTATTTTTGTTCTTTCTCCTTTTCACTGTCCCTGGCCCATTTTTTGAATTTTTCCTTAATTTTCTCCTCCATCTCTTTTTCCGATGGATAGGTTCGCCCCTTTTGCCGGCCAAAACCATAGACATTAATCAAACGCTTGCCGAACTGGCTGCTGACGATAACCAGATGTTCAATATCAAAGTTCGGGTCAGCATATTGCCGGAAGTATTCTATATTATCGTAGTCAACCGCAACGTCGGCGGGCAGGAAGAGATTGCCGGGGCGGTCACCCGATCCCCCGAAAAAGAAAAGGAGTTGGCCGTCATCACGAAATACCTGAACATTTTCAAAGGCGGCATCCACTATGTACACCCGGTTCTGCCGGTCAATGGCAATTCCCCTGGGCCGGGCAAAATGACCTAGATTTGCCCCGGGCCGACCTATTGCCCGGCGTTGATGGCCGTCACGGTCATATACGACTACCTGAAACCGACCGGAGTCACTTATGTATAACAGTTTGTCCGAACCAATGGCAATGCCGGTCGGCAGGCCGAGATTGTCATTAGCCTGCTTGCCGCCTCCCTGACCGAAAGATTTGATTTTTTCCGCTGTTTTAATGTCAAAAACTTTGATTTCGCGGCCAAGAGAGTCGACAACGTAGAGCAATCCTTCACATGGTGCGGAGTCAACCGGTTTCCATCGGCCGGGCAGGCCAAAGCTCTTGATGTAGAAATCACCGGCGTCAAACATCAACACCTCGCCCCTGACTGGATCACTGACAAATTTGTTGTCCTGATCATCATAGGCAATATTTAAAGGCTCTACGACCTTACCCAGACCTTTAGCCCCTTCCATTCGATAGAATTTTTTGTTTTTCAGATCAAAAATTTCCACCGAGGCCTGAGAGTCGCAGACATAGAGTTTGCCATTCCGCAGACCGACTCCATAAGGCTTTACCAGGTGGTATCCCTGGCTTTCGTTGCCGGTTAGAAAGGAATCAAAGCCGCTGAGAGCGCCGGTAATGTCCTGGGAAGTAGTGAAGCTGCGGAGAAACTGGAGCCGGGGGGGGGCAGGGGGAGGGGGATAAAAAACAGCATCAGACTCTTTTTTTGATTCAGGGGTCGTGACGCAGCCGGAGAGGATGGTTATGGCCAGGAGCAGTAATAAAGAGATTATTTTTAATTTGTCAGGTTTTTTCATGTTTTTCTATTTGGTTGATTTTTCTGTTTATTGTCAGACGCTGCATCAGCTGCTCACCGGGTAGCGAAATTACGGCGCTTACTCTGAGAATAGCTACAAGCCTGCTTTAGAGGATGAATTAGACATGGGCTGAATTTATCAACATTGAAATTGGCAATAATTGTGCCAGGATATAAAAAATAAATATAATTTGCAACTATTCAAATGTACTCTGGCTGCGTACGATCAGGCTGGTACGGCATACTATTGCCATGTAAGGCAGACAGGTTACGCGTAGATGGAATGCGGTTGAATAGTACCCTGATTTTTTAATTTTTTCCGCAACATATACCTTTTGATTGTTTAATATTGTCCCATCAACAATCTTTTGAAAAATGATAAAGGGGGAAAAGACGCAGTTGAGGGGGAAAGGAACCAGTTGTAAAGAAATGTTCAGCAGTCAAATCAACTTTGCACTTTCCTGTAATATAAACTCTTAACTAGTTGAAATTACAGAATTATTGTTGTCTAATAATGGCTTGCTGCGGCTTTGGTACGTATAATGCATAGTAACAAAGATAGAAAAATGATCATTAGTTGATCATGCCTGTAACCCGCTCATTGAATTTGGGGAAATTCATGAGTAGCTGTCCTGCCGGGAACAGGACAGTAGAAAAAAATGATGACTTTAGTCGTAAATGACAAAAGTCAATTTCTTAATTTTCAGGAGGAGATTTAATGAAAAAAATAATCTTATTAGCAGCAGCCTTTGGCCTGACACTCAGCGGTACGGCCATGGCCCAGAATTCAACTACCGGTTCCATGAACGCCCCTGCCGGCAGCGGTATTGTTGGCTCAAAACATGATTTGAGTACAACATCCGGTGTTGGTGGTATCTATGGGATGGAAGACAGCCTGGATCGGATTTGTATTTTCTGTCACGCCCCTCATCATGCCCTGCAGAATGCTGATTCATCAGGGATTGACTACCTGCCCCTGTGGAATCACGGCATAACCACCCAGTTTTATAATACCTATCAAAGTGATTTCGGTGCCGGCCCGGATGCCTCAGGCCTGGCAGGTGTCGGTGTTGATGGTGATGCCCAACAATTTGCTGATCGTCATCTTTTTAACGGTGAAGCTACCCTGGGGGCCCCCGGTTCTGTTTCCCGTCTCTGTCTTTCCTGTCATGACGGCACGGTTGCCGTTGATGAGTATGGTTATGATCCGCAGCGGGCTAATTCCCAGGATGCGGGTTCCGCCTTTATCGCGGATCAGTTCAAGATCGGCGGCGGCGGTATCCTGACTAATCATCATCCTATCGGCTTCAGTTACATTGACGTTGCTAATCATGATGATGAAATTGCTGATCCCGATACCATTCTTGGCGGCGGCAATACTACCATCCGTTCCCTGCTTTATGGTGAGCAGATGGAATGTGTTACCTGTCATGATGTTCATAACACCCAGAATACCGGTGAGACCTTTCTCTGGGTTACTGATTACAACAGTGGTTTCTGCCTGACCTGTCATGTAAAATAAGGTCTGGAAAGAACGGTTTTTTGCCGTAATCAATCAAAAAGGAAGCCTTCGGGCTTCCTTTTTTTTGCAGATTTTTACCTGAGTTTCAGTTTGCTTTCCAGTGCCTGGCGCAGAGGGGACAGGTGATCGGCATAATTACGCCAGCGGCCCACGGAACTGTTATAGATGGGTTGGCGAACCTGCCAGTCGCTTGAGGTGTGCACGGCTCTTTTGGTTTTAAAAAAAGAGAGGCAGTTTTCTTCCCAGGGCAGCCCCAGGAAGTTAATAAGTCTCTTTGATTCATATTCCGGATTTTTTACCAGTTTTTCGTATTCCATTTCAAGCATGGGGCCGGTTAATGTCTCCTGCCAGAATTCCATAAGTTTTTTGTATTTTCGGTAATAAAACCCCAGCCCCTTAAGATCAAATGAAAATTCATTGCCTTCCTCAAAATTCTGGCAGAAATTGGAAAGGCAGGTGTCGAGGGGATCACGCCGGCAATGGATAATTGCCGCCCTGGGGAAGAGAAGGCGAATCAGCCCGAGTTCAATAAAATTGGTGGGCATTTTGTCGGTAATCCGCCTGCCGCCGACCGGCTGTTTTTTTTGTAATACCTCCAGGTATTCCCTGGTGATTTTGTCAATCAGCTCCGGCTGAACTGTGGACAGGCAATACGGATAGTCCGGCAGGTGTTTTGGAATCAGTTCGCCGATAGTTTTCAGTTCTCCCCGGCCAAGGATTGCTGAATGGCTGGCACATATCTGTTCAACCAGAGAAGTGCCGGAACGAGGCATGCCGACAATAAAAACCGGTAGCTCAGTGATATTTCCGGCTGCACTGAGCCGCTGAAAAAGTTGCGGACAGAAGGCCTGGCGGATAGATTTAATATTTATGCCGCTGTCAATAACGCCGGGAGAAAATGTTGCCAGGCGCAGCCGGTTTCCCTCTTTATAGTGATGAAATGCAATGGAATATCGGCCTATGTCGTCAAATATCTTACCCAGGGTAAAGTGAAAAAAAATTTTGTCATCGGCAGGCGTAGAGCGGTTATCCAGAAGAGCTTTAATTTTTTGCGTTTCCGCCTCTTCCTCAGAGGAATAACGCTGGTATTTGGAGAGAATATACCTGGTCAGGGCATCGGCCGGGTCAGCCTTAAGCACCATGCGGAACCGGCTGATGGCACCAGCCATATCGCCTTGATCCTTCATAACCAGACCGAGAAAGCGTTGGGCTTCAAGGTATCCGGGGTTAAGGCTGACTGCCTTTTGCAGAGAGGCTGCGGCCCTGGAAAATTCTTCCCTGGCCTGAAAGGCAACTCCCAGGGCAGCATGGGCCTCGGCATGGTCAGGGGCAAGGTCAATAACCTGTTGTAATTCACTGATTGCCTGATCTGTTAAACCGGCTTCATACAGCGCCGTGCCATAGTTATGGTGAACCTGTGGGTTTTTATCCAGCAGTCTGGCGGCTCTTCGGTAGCAGGACAGGGCCTTCTCCAGTTTACCGGTCAGATGAAGGGTGTTGCCCAGGTTGTTGTGGGCTTCACCATGGTCAGGGTCATGCTTCAATGCCTGGCGATATAAAGATATTGCCTTATTAAGGTTTCCTGCGGCCTTGTACTGATTGGCTTGTTCAAAAAAAAAATTGAACCGTCTCGGGAGTAAGTTTTTTCCCGGCTTTTTTATTTTTTCTTTTGAGTTTTCTCAGGTTCATAGTTATTTTTGAGTGAGCCCTTAGATTCGCTCATTCGGAGTCTCGTTCCTCGCTTACCTGGGTCTGCGCCGCATACTGGTGCTATTAGCAGGGGGGTGGAACAGGCACATGGTGGTGCCCCTGAATTGCTTACAGTATTTGGATTGTCGCCGTCCGGGTGTACTCTATTGAGCGCTATCTTCTATTTTGCCAAAGGAATCGATGAAAAGCTGTTCAATAGCCTTTCTGCCTTCATCGTTGAGGTTCCTGGTTCCGGAGCCGGCAAAAGTCTCATAGCTGATAAGTGGAGAGTCTTCCTGCCAGGCATTGTCTTTCCAGGTGAACCACTGTTTTTTCCCCTGATCATAGACGCTGACCGGTCGGTTAAAGAGCTTTGCCAGTTCCACAGCCCAGCCGGTTCCGCCTTTGACGGTCTGGTCGTCAAGAATAAAACCAACGGCAAAAATCTGATAACCACTGTTTACCATATGAAAAATTGACTGGAGAACTTTACGGATTCTTTTTTTCTGGTAATAGGTACGTTTCATCATTTTTGAGGCAAGTTCCATACTGATATCGCCTCGTTGCAGGTCTTTGTCCGACAGCAGGATAACATTTACATCACGCTCAGGCGTATGGCCTTCATAAGAGAAATTAACTTCAGTCATGCCCCATTTTTCCGCCATTTCACCAAAAGTGGCCTCTGCTCCTTTCATTCCGCCACTGTAAACCGTGCATTTTGCCTTATCTACCATAACATCCCCTGTCCGGCTCAGCCGGAAATTGAAAATTAAATGTAATTATTTGTCTGAATCGCAACATGAAAATTTACCAGACTTATAAATAAAAGGCCACCTAAAATCCTTATATGGATTCTGGTGGCTTTTTATCAGTAAATTAACTATTTAGCTGTACTTCATCCGGAGTCGAAGTTTATGCCCTGTTTTCAAGGGTGCTTACCTGCGCACGATCAGGCTGTCTTACATAGCACAAGTATACTGCGCCGGTCTGATCGAACATAGCTGAAGCACATTTGAACAGTTCAGACAACCTCCCGGTACTCTTTTAAATTACCCCTTTGGGAGGGGTAAATAACACAAAATTAATTTTAAGAGGCACTAAATAACCGGGCCAAACAGCCAGTTCACCCAGAACCTTGCCCAGCTGATTGGATTTCCGGCTTTGCAGATATCTGCTAAAACAGCCATTGTGCCCCATACGCTGAACATCCCGGCTCCAGCCAGAACAAAGTAAAGGGCCAGATATTTTACTCGTACTGCGATCCCTCCCATAAAGGGACTATCATTCATTAATTTATCAGGTGGAAGTTTAACATGTCCTGCCATATCTATATCTCCTCGGTTTAAAACATTTTGTAACTATTTTAGTTTTTGATCAGGCCGACAGCCGATGACTCGTCGGCCTGACTCAGACAATAATCAATGATGCTCTTCCCAGCCGGTAAACATAGCAATGAAATGAGCAGTTGCGGTGTGTCCTAAAGTAGCCAGGTAGGCGTGAACACACATAAAAATCGCAAAAAAGTAAAACAGGAAAACGTGAATTGTATCAACAATCTTCAGTCCGCCCATTTTTGCAATCAGGTCACTGTAATCGATTATATCCAAGAGGCAGAGACCGGTAATCAGTTGCAGGGGAACCATAACAAACATAAGCATGATATAGGCTTTCTGCTGCATGGCGTTAAATTTGTTTTCAGCAGTCATATGATGGGGATTTTCGTCGCCAATGAAAATTCCATAACCGTAATAACGGGCCTGGCGAATCATCCGAGGGATGAATGTAGCAAGATCAGGATAGTAGATTCTGATCTTACCGGAACCAAAATAGTATAGAAACCAGAGAAAATAGTCGAAGACAACTATAATACCAACCCAGTTATGGATGGTTACCGCCGAGTCAAAAGACAGATAGCCCAGGCTTTCAGCAAAGCGGATCTGAAATCCGGTAAGTACCAGCAGAACAAATCCTGCGGCATTTACCCAGTGCCAGATTCTGACTGGCAGAGGATGTACATATTCCATATTTTCGTGAGACATTCTTTCACCTCCTTAATCAGTGAGATTGCTCTGCTTTTCTTTTCTCGCGCAATGGCTTGGTAAATTTTTTGGCGCCGGAATGCAGGATAATGACACCAAATCCGCCGATAATAAGCAGGGCACCAATAATATCAAGCAGGGTCACTCTGGTCGCGCTCAGAGCATAAAAATCTTCAACATAATAGTTGCTGGCCGCTTTTCCGTCAACAGGGGCAAACTCTACCTCACCATCATCTGATGTAAGTTCCAGCCTGCCATTGGCAAAGATGGCGGAATCGCCGGAATGACAGATTTCACAATCATTAATTGCCCCTTTCGCAACAATTTGATGGGACATCGGGCCGTCATCAGAGTTTAGTTCGGCTCGAATATCTGTGGTGAAATTACGTTCGCGCAGCTTTTCGCCAAAATCCTGGAACTCGGCAGTGCTGATCACTCCATCACCGTCAGTGTCAAAATTGGCCATGAAGCTGCCTGATATCTGGAGGCCGTTCATGATTTCATTACCGCTCAAATATCTGTTTTCTGTAACATCATAGAGGCGGAACTGGACATGACTGCTGTCTTGCGGTGCGTGACAGACAGTACATTGCACTGTACGGAAATGTACCTCTTTCTGGGGCAGCCAGTCATGAGATTCACTGGCATTATGACATTTAGAACAGAACTCTTCCTGCAGCATGGCCACACTCAGTCGACCGGCAACCTGTACCGGTGCATGATAGTTGTGGCAGTCATAGCAGGAAACATCTGCTTCGGCATGGACGCTGCCTGCCCAGGCAGGAACCGTCTCATCATGACATTCAGCGCAGTCAGGATTGGGCAGATCAACCGAATGGGGCACATCACTGTCCCAATCAAGTTCCTCAATGGCGGTATGACAGCCAACACAGGATTCTTCATCAAAATTATGCACTGAGGCATTAAATTGTTCGATATCCACAAACAGACTTGCTGAGTGTCCGGCTGACGCGTCACGTTCCAGGGAATCGTCACTGTGACATTCCATGCAGGAATCATTATTGACTGCTGCCACCGGACCCGGTAATGCAAAGGATAGGAACATGGCCGATAGACCATAGACCAAAAGACTTTTTTTCTTCATACTCATCACTCCATTACGGCATCTGATTATTCATGAAGCCAGGTGAAATGCTCCATATTTTTTTCCACAGTCCGAAAGCTACTTAACATTATTCCAATAAATATTAATAATTAGTAATTGCTCACAGAACACCTGATCGTAAAAATCTCCGGCACTCTGCAACCAGTTACAATTACGGTGGTTAGCGCAATTAAGGCGCTTAACCGGTGAGTAGTTACAATGATTAATAATGTTCCGGTACCTGTTTCAAACACCTTTCCCCTAAGTTAAACCACTCTGTCTTGGCAATTTCTCTCTTTTCCCTCCCCTTTTTTCTGAAAAATTAGTTGAGGTAATCTCTAAAAACTATACTAAACCGTTAAGAACGGCCATTAAATATGGTTAGTCATGGTAGAAATAAAACATAATATTTACTGTAATTTCAAGATATTACCACAACATCTGTCAAGGCGTCCCCGCAGTAAATCAAGCAGGATGTCGTCCTTATTATGAAGAGCCATTCATTTTTAACACATTTTACATAACACAAAATCAAGCTAGAGCAAATATCTTAATGCAGATAAAGGAAAAATAATTTCAGAAAAAAGTAAAATCTGCCGGATTTCAGCGGTCAAGATTATAAATTTTGACGATATCAGTCAAGGATACATCAGTGGCCGCCTCAAGAATCTGTTTGTGGTGGGTAAAGAGAATAACCTGAATTTTTTCGGCGAGCCCGGCCAGGGCTCGCAGGGTGGCCGCGCCTCGAGCATCGTCAAAATTAACCAGGATATCATCAACAATAAAGGGCGGCAGGGGAGCTGATTCATGTTGATGTTCCAGGGAGGCCAGGCGCAGGGAGAGGTAGAGCTGATCCCTGGTGCCGGAACTCATGGCCCCTACATCCATCCATCTCCCCTCCCGTATTCCCCCTAAGGCCGGTTGGCCACGATCATCCTCATCAACCTCCAGGGCCGTGAAACTCTCCAGGGTCAAACTGCGAAAATAGCCGGAAGCAATCTTTACCACCGGATCCTGATTTGCCCGGCGAAAACGATCTATCTCCCGGCGTAAAACAGCGCCGGAAGTCTTGAGCAGTACATAACTGCGGGCCAGGCGATTTATCCGGGCCAGGATTTCAGCGGCCTCAGCAGCCAGGTCAGCGGCCCGGCTGCTGCCGTCCATCCGGCTTAATTCCTTTTTCTTTTCCCCGATATTTTCGGAAAGGCTCCGCAGTTCAACATCAAGAGAATCAATTTCCCGGCCCAGCCGGGAAATAATCCCCGGCAATTCATCCGCGTCCTGCTCCCTGGCCTGAGTGCTCAGTTTTCCCAGGTCAATCCCTGGAGAGCTTTGGGTCAGCAGTTTTTCTGTTTTGGTCAATTCATCCTGTAAGTCATGAAACTGCCGGGAACGCTGTTCCGCCTCATCAAGTTCACTGTCCCGGTTGCAGTGGGCCTGTCTGCGTAAATCTGCCATCCCGGCTTCCAGGGTAGACAGCGCCTCCCGGGTCTGTTCTTCTTTTTTTATCGCCTTTTTTATCTTTTTTCTGTTTTTGATAAATGAATTCTGCTGTTCTCTGGCCAGATTCAACCGGGCATGCAGTTTTATTATTTTTTGTTTCAGCTCTTTTCCGCTTAAGTCCGGTGCGGTTGCTGCAACCACTGAATCGGCTGTTTCTTCGAGTTGCGCCGCGTCCCGGTCAATACCGGTAATACGTTTCCGCAGGTCGTCAGCTTCTTTTATTGCGGCAAAACATTCAACCAGGTCAGCAAGAAAATCATTTGCCTCAAGCGGTGAAATATCTCCAGACCAGTGATCGACACTCCATATTTCCAACCAGCTTTGCCGCCATTCATCGAGCTCTTTTTTGATATGGCGCTGTTTATTTTCTTCTGCCGCAATCTCTATCTGTAAATCCCGTTGCCGCTGTTCGGCCTGTTCCTGTTTCCTGTTCTGCTCATTAATATCTTCGATAACCGTTTCACAATATGAAATTACCAGGCCAAGCCCGTTGCCGTTAAATTCCTGTTTAATGCCGGCATGGGCCAATTTCTGCAGAAGGGAAGAGCGCAGGGCCTGGCGCTTTTCGCTGATATTTTCTATTTCCGCGGCCAGTTGTTCAAGCTCTGCGGCTCCTGGTTTGATTTTTTCCGCTTCGTGCAGCCAGGCCAGCATTTCTTCGGGCGGCAGCGGTTTAATCCGGCATTTCCGCCAGGCTGCCTGCCAGCGCAGCTCAAGTTCACTTAGCTCTGTCTGTCGTTTCCGCTGCTGCCTGGTTAATTCAGCCAGCTTATCCCGGCAGTTCCGCTCTTCAGCTTGAAGCGCGGCAAATTTCTGTACCCGGTCAGCCTCACGGCGCAGACGATCAGCCAGAGAATCACTCTTTTTTACATTTTTTTCATAGGTGTCAGCCATTGACAGCACATCATAAGCGCGGCTCGACTCGTTATCATCTTTTCCTTCCAGCCACCGGGCCCGGATTAATTTCCAGTCTCGATTCCTGAGCCGGCGGCTCGCGTTCAGGTCTTCTTCACTTGGCACCTCACCGGCATTGCGCGATTTATTGATTTCATAGATGGTCCTGGCGGATTTTTCCTGAATTTTTTCCTCTTTCTGCTCAATTTCCCTCAGTAAATTTTCCAGTTCCTGGAAATTTCGACCAAAACGACTTACTGTGGGGGCCAGGGGCAGGGGCAGTGCGGCCAGGCTGAAAATATCACCATCCCACAGGGGCAGACTCTGCTGTTTTTTATCATATCTCTGCCGCAGGCTAGCTTTTTCAGCCTTTTTCGCGGCCAGCAATTTGTCAATATCTCCGGCTTTCCTGGCTGATTTAACAGTCTGGAGCAGCGAATCAATCTCTCTGCTGCCGGCCGGCTTAACGGTTTTACCTATTTTTTTTAATTCCTGTTGCATGGCCTCAAACCGGGCCACGCTGTCTTTAAGCTGTTGCTTTAAGGTTTCACGCGCTGCTGCCATGGCCTGAATCCTGGTTCTCCTGCCCAGCAGAGGCCTTAATATTTCTACCTGCTCAAGGGCAAGATCGGGCGGCATCTGTTTCAGCAGCTCTCCGGCCCGGCGGCGATGGTTGATCCGCATTCCGTCAAGCCGGGGGCGGTCGCTCATGGCCTTGCTGTAGCCGCCTAAATCCTGATGCAGCTGGTCAATAAGCTCAGCCTGGGCAAGTAAATCAGTGGAAAAAGAAAGATCGTTTTCCCGGCCCCGCAGTTCCGCCAGCCGGGCTTGGGCCTGTTTATGCTGCTGCCGGGCCGCAGGCAGCTTTGTCTCAAGCTCTCTTTTTGAGTTGCTGAAATCAGCGCTTAAAGAGATAACCGGGCCAAACTCCTTGATTTTTTGTTGCAGATCATGACGCAGTGCCAGGTGGGGCAGGGCCTGAAACAGACGTTCCAGGTAGCGCCGCTCTTTGTCTCGATCGGCCCGCCGGGTCTCCAGCAGGCCCAGCTTTTCTTCATTTTGGCGTAATTCATTCTGCAGTTCCCGCCATTTGCGGCCTGGCAGAGCCACGGCCCGTATTTCTTTCTGCAGGGCCTGGTAACGGCTTACCAGTTTATTAATTTCCTGCACCGAGCCTCTGGGCTTAAATAAGGAATCAGCCTCTCCATCCAGTGAATCAAGCACTTTTTTTAAGGAGATGATCCCGGAACCGGCAGAAAAAAGAGCCTGACCCGCCTCGCCCCTGCGGGCCAGAATTTCCCGGCCGCCGGCAACCAGATCATCATGGTTAATGCCATAGAGGGCGGCAAACATCTGTTGGTCAACCCCATGGAGAAAGGGACGCAGAACATTGGCAGGCAGGGGATTTCCGTCCTTGTCCAGCAGGTCGTTTTTTCGTCTCTTGCGTCGAAAAAAGGTAATCTCCCTGCCGTGTTCCTCCTGGAGAATGCCGCCTACGACAAGTTCTTTGTTGGCATGAATAAAATTATCGCCGGTACGTTCGGGAAAGCCGTAGAGCAGGGCATTCAAGGCCCGGAGAGAACTGCTTTTCCCAGCCTCGTTGGGCCCGTAAATAATATGCAGACCCGGCTTTTGACAGTTGAAATCCAGAATTCGGTTGCTGAAAGGGCCAAAAGCCTGGAGATATAATTTTTTGATTATCATGGGGCATCATCATGATAGATTAATCTGGCGGTCAGCAGTTCCCTGACCTGGCTGCGAAAAGCCCTGATCTCTTCCCCGCTTTGCGGCAGCAGCTCATCGCTTCCGGCAGCCTGGGGTGGCAGCTTGTTTTTTAATTTGGCAATATCCGGCAGCTCATTTGCCAGAGAAGAAAAATCCACCTCATCAATAGTCTGCAACAAGCCGATAACAGGGCTGTCATTACTGAAATCAGCAAGATCAAGGGGCGAAGAAGTTTTGAAAATTATTTTTTCCAGCCATATTTCGCTCAATTCAATGGCAATTCCCCGGAATATTTCAATTTGTTCTTCGGCCTTCCGCAGCAGGGAGGCATGAGCAGCACAGGAACCAGTTAACTCCAGGCGCAGGGCGAGGGGACGGCCCACTGCCTGTTCCTGTTCGCGGATAAATGCCTGGCGTACCCTGTCTTCCACTGTTTCCAGATTTTGACACTCCTTGAGGTCAACCCGGCACCTGGACCAGCGCAGGACATCAAGCTCGCGAAAATCAACCTGCTTCACCCGGCCATGGCTGACTGTTACCAGCATGGCCCCCCTGGCTCCGGTTTCCCTGATATGGCGCCCCTGGATATTGCCGGGAAAGATAATCCATGGTTCCCGGCTTACCTCTTCCCGCTGGTGGACATGGCCCAGGGCCCAGTAGTCATAATCAAGGGCACGCAAATCAGCCACGGTGCAGGGCGCGTAAGGTTCATGCCCGGTCCGACCGCTTAAGGCGGTATGGAGCAGGCCGATATTTAAATAATCTGGATCAGCGGCAGGGTATTTGGTTATGGGATTATCGGTCATGGCCCGGCGCTGGTAGCTCAGGCCGTGGATTTTAACCCCGATTTCTTCCAGGAAATATGTTTCAGCCTGGCGGGAGGAAAGAAGTTTGACATTATCGGGCAGGCGGAGATTTCTGCTTATCTGGCCGGCGGCATCATGATTGCCGGAAACCATGATTACCTTGATATCATGGCGGCGCAGGCGGGCCATGCGGTCAAGAAAAAAAAGGCCGGTATTATAATCCTTCCAGTCACCGTCATAAAGATCACCGGCCAGCAGGACAAAGGCAACCTCAGTTTCTATTGCCAATTCAATCAGGTTGTCAAAGGCCCGGCGGCAGGCGCCGCGGATTTCCTCGACCGGGGCGTCTTCGTAGGACTCCAGGCCGCGCAGGGCGCTGTCCAGGTGTATGTCTGCGGCATGAAGGAATTGGAACATGGATTTATTGACTCGTTATATTATTTTCTCAACTTTCTGACTTGTTGTTTTGTTAATGATTTCTATAAATTATACAATTTGCAGCATAGATATATCGTCATTCCGGCATGTCTTTAGCCGG
>JANTFJ010000015.1 GCA_024763495.1 Desulfobulbaceae bacterium
GCCAGAAATATAGCGGAACAGCTAGGTCTGAGCTCAAGAGCAGTGGAAAAACAGATTGCGCAACTGAAAGCCGCTGGACGGCTTCGGCGCATCGGCCCTGCCAGGGGTGGGTATTGGGAGGTATTTGGATGAAAGAATATGTTGATAGAATCATCAAAGAAAACGGAATTAAAAAATACGAAAATTTAGTTTCGTCAGGGATTGACAACTTCATACTTAATAGTTCGGAGAAAATACTTAAGCTACAGGACAATATTAGCAATGATACTCTAAAAAATCTGCTGTATTTATTAAAATATATTTATCAAAAATGGTCAGATCCTCAAAAAACATCACGTATAAATAAACAACAATGCATGAAGGTGTTATTTGTTGCTCTACTTACTGACAAAGAAAAATCCGAGTGGTGCCAACTGGTTAACGAGACTGTTAAAAAAATTTCTGAAAACTGGGAATTATCACCACGTGGCTATCCATTTCTTAAAGATGAAGAAATTAACAGGATCGTATCATTGTACCACGCAAAAACACGAAAAGATGCTCAACTAGCTTGTTTATTTGATAATACAAGAAAAGACGATATCTTTCATTTCGTTCCCAAGAGAATATGTAATGATTTCAAAAAGATTTACAATAATACAATCAAGAATTATAATCCATTGATTAGTACGGATGACACTGAATATATTAAGAGCATATTTATCGCTATTCACGAAAAAGATTTTGCGAAAGAGTTCCCTGCAATCCTGAAAATACTCCCACTTCAGTTTTGTTTAATAGAACTCCATAAAAAACTGGAACAGATTCCCAGATTACAAGATGATAGCACTGCCGAGTGTATCGTTTCAGAAAAAAATATAACTTTGCAGTATGAGAAGAAATTATTTTTCAAAAATCAAAAATCCGGAAATTATGAACCTGTTCCACAATGGGCAGAATGGTTTTTTCTGGCAGGCCAGAAGCTTGCAGCAACAACAGCTGATTTTTCTGGTCATGTAGTATTAGGTTTTTCACTTCCGACAACAGCTTATGCTTCTCTCTTTTTTCTTCTGGGTTACGAGACATGGAATTCAGAAGAAAAAATGAAGCAAGGTAAAGCCAACACAAAATATTTTCAAGAAATATCAGCATGTAAGGAAGGAGAAGCACTATTAATTATGGAAAATTACCATTGGAAAAGGTGCTGGTTTAAAGGGGTTGAAAGGATTGGAAAGGATCAATGCATTAAAGTTGATGTCCCAGGAGCAACAAAAAAGAAACATATAAATTATGTTCCAGAGAGTAATATTGCAAAACTAAGAAAGGCTGTAGACCCTGAAAGAGACATTGCTGAGAACCAAATTGGGTTTAAAACGACAGGTATTGATTCTCTCGCTAATTATTATAAAAAAAATGAAAATAAAATTTTACAATTATTAATACAAGAACAAGTGTCGTATTTATTGCTTGGTAATATTTCTCTTATTAAGAAACAGATCGATCATGAGAAACTTTATATTCAGTTGAATGAAGAATATAAGGAAATTTCTTTTCAGCATATTCTTCGTTTTAATAATTTTATGACAGATTTTGATCTGCCCAAGGGGGTTATAGTCAGTAGTCAAGGATTTATAGATATCCATTCAAACTCCATGAAAATGGTACTTTATGATGGTTCAGCGGCATTTATCAACCATCAGCAAACCATTCCCGGGAATATAGAGGTAATTTTTCTGGATCGTACTGACCCACAATTTTCCAATGCCTGTGGTGAACTTATGCCAAGATATATTGACAGGGAAAAAGATATTCATTTGTTTGACCACCAGCTCCCTGATTCCGTCGAACTGATAGCATTTAAGGAGTAATCTTGCAAATTCCATCTCTCGATACAGTCACGAAACTGTATACTCATAAAACGGAACTGTTTTTTGTGAGGTTACGGAATTCGAGACTTGCGGGTCTGAACAAAGCAATTTTTGATCTTTTCAGATCCCTGGGTGAGCAAAAAAAACTTTCTTTCTGGCAGAATATTATCATAAAGTTGAAAAAAAGTCGGTTTGAACTGCTGACTCTCCCCGTTCCCGCCAGACAGGTCATCACCCCTCAGTTGCTCACGAGTCTTAATGCGGATTTTCAGGTTTGCCGGGATTCGTTTCCTGATAATTTCGGCCAACTCTCTCGTACAATTCAGACGCTCTCCGAGGTCCAGGAGCAGGAAAACGTACTAATGGACTGGATAGATGACCAATGTATAAAAAATAATACACTGAAAACATGCCTCTGTCTTCTCCAGTCCAGGTATGTTCGCCCGGTGGAACAGATGATAAAAGAAGGGAACAAGCCATACCGGATTAACATGGAAGTTACCTCACCACAGGGATTAAAAAATTTTAAATTTTTCGACAGAATATTTTTTTGCGGATCCATCAATTTATTCTCTGAAAATCAGTTCAGAAATGTTGAATTCGTTTGGAGAGCGCCACGGGCACCCAAATTATATTTTCTTTCTTTTGACTGGATTAGAGATAATTTTGAACCAAAACCAACCCTTGATGTTAAACCTAACCGACTGCTGCTCAAGGTTAGCGAGGTAAAAGTTCCTGGGGCGAAAGCGGAAGAAAATGACCCACAGGAAAAAAATAATGATGAAGACGTTGATGCAGGGGATATTGATTTCTCGCCAGTTGAATTGATCCTTCCTAAACCATCGGCAGCAACCAATGTCACTTATGAAGCAATATGCGAAAGTAGACTGCTCGTGCTTGAGGATGGATCATTTCTTTATAAAGAAATAGAAAGCTCATCACGAATTGTTCAATTTGGGGATCAAACTGAAATTAAAAAAATACCGAATAAAAAACTTGCAACAGGGATGCCTCTGATTGTTCGAACAGAGGGAAGCGGGGATTCCATCGCGGCCGTTGCCGATATGTTGTTTGGAGAAGATGCAGAAAGTATCAGGAGCAAACAGGACGAATGGAAGATTGCTTTCAGAAAAAAGTTGTTTTTTTATAAGACGGCTCATGAAGTTGCAGATGCGTTGACAGTCCTTGGCGCTCCGACCTCGAATGAAATTAATGTGAGAAACTGGCAACGCAATGATACCATTAAACCTAAAGATAAAAATGATTTTAAGGCAATCATGAGTTTTTCCGGACTGGAAAGTCTCACAGAGGAATACTGGGACAATGCCAGAAAAATTGACTTAATGCATAAACAGGCAGGCAAAAAAATCAGCAGGCTTCTGCTCGACAGAATTAATGATTCTACCAGGGATGACCTGGAAAAATACGGGAGAATTGATGTCGAAATAAAGGGGCTGGCCGGTAAGGTTTCTGTGATAAGAATAGAGTCAATATTGCCTCAAATTTACCAGGTGCCTTCCAGCAGACTGAATAAAGTTTTGAACATTGAAGGTGATCACTGATGGCACGGATGATTCCACCGGTAATGAATTCTTACCGCTACGATGGAGAGAGAGAAATTGCTTTACGGCTTCAGAATGATCCGATGACGGAAAACTGGTCAGTGCTTCATTCCCTGGATATTGCAGATCATCGATCACAGGTTGCGGGGGAATGCGATTTTATAATTATTATACCGGGTAAAGGCGTTCTCTGTATTGAAGTGAAAGGCTGCAGATCTCTGAAGGTTGAAGGGGGACTCTGGTATTATGGCACGAAATCACAGGGAGATAAGCGGGGGCCTTTTAAACAGGCATCAGAGAATATGCACAGTATCAGAAAATACCTTCTCCGTAAACGACCTGATCTCAGTAAGGTAGTCTTCTGGTCAGCTGTCATTTTCCCCTATATCACTTTTTCAAAATCCTCCCCTGAATGGCACGACTGGCAGGTTATTGACGCCCGGGATTATATTGCAAGGCCCGTATCACAACTCTTTTTAAATGTCATTGACCATGCGCGTAAACTTCTTACTGAAAGCCCCACGGCAAAATGGTTTTCTTTGAAATCTAATGAGCCTGAGGGTGATCAGTCCGACATAATTGTGGATATTCTTCGACCTGCATTCGAATTTTATGAATCGCCTGCTGCAAGACGCAGACAACTTGATGAGCAGTTAAAACAATACACGGGAGAGCAGTTTATTGCTCTGGATGCGATGCAGGCTAATCCCAGAGTGGTGTTCAATGGGCCAGCCGGTACCGGTAAAACTCTACTTGCCATAGAATCCGCACGTCGAGCTGTCCAGCAGAAGAAAAAGGTTTTATTTCTCTGTTACAATAAATTCATAGCCCGGTGGATAAAAACACAATTTATCGAGTCTGGCTGTCAGGACATGACTGTCAGGACACTCCATTCTCATATGCTGAGTTCATGCAGGGCTAAGCCGCCGGTTTCAGATGACGGCAGATTCTGGACTGATGTTCTGCCGGATATGGCCATAGAGTCTTTACTTCTGGGTACAGAAAAGGAGAATGAACAGTATGAAGTGATGATTGTCGATGAAGCGCAGGATATTCTGCGGGCTGAATACCTCGATTTCCTTGACCTGTGTCTGGCTGGTGGCATTGCTGCTGGAATCTGGTGCATGTTCGGTGATTTTGTCTACCAGCAGATTTATACAGCTGCAAATATACAGCTGAAAAAATTTCTGCAGGAACGTTGTATTAATACGCCCGTCTACAATCTGGCGGTTAACTGTAGAAATACACCACGAATTGCGGCCTACGCCCCTCTGCTTGGCGGGCTTTCTCCGGATTACCGAAAAATCCTGCGGGAAGACGATAATGTTAAACCTGAGCTTATTTTCTTTAAAGACAACCAGCAACAGAAAGAAAAGCTGTCAAATCTCCTGACACGTTTCCGGGAAAAAGAAAAATTCAAGGGAACTGAAATTATAATCTTATCCCCTTCTTCATCCAACTGCTGTGCCGGCAGTCTCCCCCCTCCCTGGCGGGATAGAGTAAAACCATTCAGCCTGGAATCAAAAGGCGGACATATCCGTTACTGCACAATCCATTCTTTTAAAGGTCTTGAAGCCCCGGTAGTTGTCGTGACGGATTTGAATAAAATCATGGATACTGAATCCAGAAACCTTTTGTATATTGCTGTAACGAGATCATTATCCAGACTGGTACTACTGATTCATGATTCTGTTCGCACTGACCTGAGAAAATTACTTGGAGTAGATTAAATGTCAATATCCCCTCATATTGAAAATCGAGAAAAACTTGTCCAATTCATTCGTTCGGAAATGATGGGGCCATGTCTGACAGGAAATGACAAACTCGACTGCTCTGGTGAAATAAGGATTGACAAACGGGAGGATGGCTTCAAGCCCTGGGTTCAGAAGGAAACAGGTGATGAAATTATCCGGCGGGACACCCCTGTAAACAGGTATGGACTGGGAGTGCTTTACCCCCCTCAGGTGCCACATGAGGAAGCATCTTCAACAGACAACCAGGAATCTGAGGAAACTGCAGAAAGCGCAGAAGATACCGCAGGGCAGAAGGCCACCGAAATTAAAATCGTCGGCAGAGCAGAAAATGACGCCAGCGATTCAGATGATTTTGATCTTTCACTTACCAGTACCATGCAGCCCTCGAGCATGGCAATCAGCTTTCTGGCTGAGCTGCCGGATGATTCATCTTTGCTGGTACATGTTACGGGGGGACGCTATCAACAGAAAACCGTTTTTATTGCAGGAACAAAACGAAGATGGTTCCTCAGGCAGGCCGTTTCCCTGCCGGATATCTCTTTTCCCGGTAATGTTCTGAAAAACGATGCAGTGCCTGAGCCTTTCAAAAAAGAATTTGAAAATGGATTGAGAATTCATGTGGAATGTTACTCCAGACCGGATATCTATTCATCGGAAGCGGAAAGGTCAAACAGGAGATTGATAACAATCTGTCTGGTAAACAGAGCAACAAAACAAACCACTTCTGCTTCGGAGCAGAGTGAGTTTTCTCTTTTTCAGGCCGAGTTTACGGTGCAGGTCTGTGACGGGGCAAAAATTCTACCATATCCGGAAGCAGGTCTGGTTTCCATTGAAGAGAAGAACAGTTTAACTGATGAGGAAAAGGAACAGGCAACTTTTCGTCTTCTTTATCACACAAGGAAGACGTTTGCCATAGGTCACGGGTGTGCTGCGACCTGGAACGACAAGACTGCCAAACCTCCTGTAACAATCAAGGCGGATCCACTTCCCGAATATGAGATTCCAAGTATCACTCCTGATGCCAGAAAGGCGGATGGCAATGACCTGCAGATATCCATGGCCGTGCTTGCCGGACTTGAAACAGGAGGTGAAGAACTC
Organism: Desulfobulbaceae bacterium; assembly: GCA_024763495.1. Lineage (GTDB taxonomy): Bacteria > Desulfobacterota > Desulfobulbia > Desulfobulbales > SURF-16 > JANTFJ01. Next base: position 6,262 of record JANTFJ010000015.1, read on the forward strand.
CTGAAAGATTTCCTGAAGGAATACAATCTCTGGATCAAAACAAAAAAAGATGAACGTACACAACTGGCTCCGGATCTTCAGGAGCCGGCAGAAAGGCATATTCGAAATGCCGAAATCTGTGCAGAACGAATGCAGTCAGGCCTTGAATATTTAAGAGAGGATTCACTTGCTGCTGAGGCTTTCCAACTGGCAAACAGGGCTGTTCTCATGCAGCAGCTCACCGGCGGTCGGAAAAGACTTCATGATTTTGACCGGCAGGCAAACAGAAATCGTTTTAATCCTGAATACAGGGATATTGATTTTGAGAACCTGCCGGAAAATACCGGTTTCTGGCGGGCTTTTCAGATCGGTTTTATCCTCTCTTCACTGAAATCTGCAATCCTTGACTGTGAACAATGCAGTGAACGGGAAGATGTTGACCTGATCTGGTTCCCGACCGGTGGCGGCAAAACAGAGGCATATCTCGGACTGGCTGCTTTTGCCATGTTTTACAGAAGACTTAAAGATGTGCATGACGACGGAGTTCATGTCCTTATGCGCTATACGCTTCGCCTCCTGACCACCCAGCAGTTCCAGCGTGGCAGCAGGTTGATCTGCGCTATGGAAAACATCAGGCAGCAGCATGACAGGTTGGGGAACAGGCCTTTTTCTATCGGTATATGGGTCGGAAGTGCCAATACGCCCAACAAAAGGCAGACTGCAGTGACGGCCTTTAATAAATTGAGAACTTACACAAGGGCTGAAAATCCATTTATCCTGCGACAATGCCCATGGTGCGGGGCAGAAATGGGAAAGCAGTATAAAATTGGCAACACAAATGCTGTCCTGGGATATTCCAAAAAAAGAGGAACTGTTCTGTTCAAGTGTCCGGACAAAAAATGTCCATTTCATCATTCTCTGCCCGTTCATGTAATTGATGAGGAAATATATGAGAACAGGCCTTCACTGATTATCGGTACAGTTGATAAGTTTGCCATGCTTGCCTGGATGCCCGAGGCAGGTGCCCTGTTCGGTTTGAATCCGGATGGTGAGCGCGAAAAAAAACCACCAGGGTTGATTATTCAGGATGAGCTGCATTTAATCTCAGGCCCGCTGGGAACCATGGTTGGCCTGTACGAGACTGTCATTGAAGAACTGTGTACGGATCGAACTGACAGCAAAGCCTTAAAGCCCAAAATAGTCTGCTCAACAGCCACAATACGAAGATATCAGGATCAGGTACGATGTCTGTTTGCCCGTCAAAAAGCAGTTCTGTTTCCGCCCCCCGGGCTTGATGCCGGGGATTCTTTTTTTGCCCGTTATGCTGTTGATCCTGAAGGCAATCTTTTACCGGGCCGTCGTTATCTTGGACTTTATGCTCCGGGTTTACCATCAATGCAAACTTTGATGGTACGACTCTTTTCATCGGTCCTTATGGGCAATATGGTTTTTGAAAAAGTTGAAGAACGTGATCCATGGTGGACCCTGCTGGTTTTTTTCAACAGTATCCGGGAGCTCGGCGGTGCACTTTCTCTGTTTCAGACTGATATACCAGGTGCCCTGAAAGGAATGGCTTTTCGTCATGGAATAAAAGACCGCCGTTTCCTGAACCGGGTTCTTGAACTGACCAGCCGAATGACCAACGAAGAGGTGCCATTGGCGCTTGAAGAATTGGGAAAACAGTATACGGGGAAGAGATCCCGTGCCATTGATGTCTGTCTGGCATCCAGCATAATTGAGGTGGGGATCGATGTGGACAGATTGTCCCTGATGTCCATTGTCGGGCAGCCCAAAACCATTGCCCAGTATATTCAGGTCTCAGGACGGATTGGACGGAAATGGTGGGAACGCCCAGGACTTGTCACGACACTTTACAGCAGCACAAAACCGAGAGACAGATCACATTTTGAAAAATTTCAAAGCTCACACAGTCAGCTTTATGCCCAGGTAGAGCCGACCAGTGTAACGCCCTTTTCACCGCCTGTCATAGACCGCGCTCTGCACGCGTTGTTTGCCATATATCTTCGCCTGGTTGGAGATCGCAATGCTGCGGAAAGTCCGGATAAGGTTGACAGGAAATTATTAAACCAGTTGAAGCAATTGATCATGACCAGAGTTCAGGCTGTTGACAGTTCTGAAGTTGAATATGTGATGAAAAAATTTGAAAAACGTCTGCGGCAGTTTACCCGCTGGCAACGGACATGGTGGTACAGGCACAATGAACAGACAGACAGTATGCTCAGGCGATATGAAACCTGGGTTACGGAAGAGATGAAGGATATATCCTGGGCAACACCAACCTCCATGCGGAATGTCGACGCAGAATGCCAGATGGATATCACCACTAAATATAATCTGGATAAGGAGGAAGAATAATGGTAATGCGGGGCCCTCTGAGACAGTCACAGATTATTGCGCCGTTTGGTCCGGGCTCCATGCACACGGATCGTTTTGGCATTTCCCTTATCTGCTGCGGCCTGGATCACTGGTTTGATGAGTCAGATCAGAATGCGATTGCAGAATTCAAAATAGTTGATGAATGGAGGGTTCAGCGTGATCTTGGAATACATCATCTGCGACTTCCACCTGATTACCGGCGCCCCCAGATCGGTGTAGAAGTGCCGAATATAGGCATGACTATCCCTTTTCTACGTTTTCCTACATGGCATTACTGTGTTAGCTGCGGAAAAATGGAAAAAACTGCTTTGACATATCAGGGAACCGGCCGTGAAAAAATATGCCCGGTATGTCAGCAGAAAAACGGGATCAGAAACCCACTGGTCCAGGTACGTTTTATCGCAGTCTGTGAAAACGGTCATATCATGGAGTTCCCATGGAAGGAGTGGGCACACCAGTCTCACGCACCAGAATGCAGTGATCATTCCCTGAAACTTGTTGAACACGGCGGAGGAACATTGGACAGTATAGAGGTGTCCTGTACAGAGTGCGGGAAAAGCAGACGGTTGTCCGGCATTACCTCTTCCAACCTCAGCGTTGATGGAGAAGAGTTCTCCTGTACAGGTCAGCGCCTGTGGCTTCATGATGAAACAGGTTCCGGGTGCGGCAAGCCTGTACGAGGGGCTCTGAGAAATGCGTCCAATATCTATTTTGCCAGAGTATTCAGTTCAATCTTTCTTCCCAGGCACTCCGCCCCTGCAGATAAGATTCAACCAGTTACAGCAGAAATCATAACAGTACTGGAACGACCTGCGGTCTGTGCCCGGCTGGACACGTTGCTGGATCTGGATGTCAGTCATGAAAAAATAATTGGGAAGTTAAGAGAAAAACATGCTCTGGATTTTCAGGAATATACTGACGAGGAAATTGCTGCAGCCCTTGTCCGATATGCAGATACCGAAGAAGAAAAATCAAATGATACATCATCAGAAATTAACCGACCTTTTGACAGAAATTCTTTCCGGCTTGAGGAATACCGCATATTAAAACAGGAATGGGACGAGCCGTATCTGATGTCCAGAAATGCAGATCTGGCGGATTATTCCAGCCGGATTAATCGTTGTTTCTCAAAAATCATACTGATTCACAAGTTGAGAGAGACGCGTGTCTTTACAGGCTTTACGCGATTATCTCCTTCTTCGGAACAGACGAACTCAGAACTGCAGAATAATTTATGGCTGGAAGCTCCAAAAGCAGGAAATTCATGGCTCCCAGCTGCCATCGTGCACGGTGAAGGCCTTTTTTTTGAATTCAATGCTGAAAGCGTTGACGAATGGTTGAAAGGAAAAGCAGGTATCGAAATTGAGGGGCGGATTGAGCGATTAAGAGATAATTATTACAAAGCTATTGAAGGCAGAGCTGGTTTTGCGATAGAGAACGAACTGCATCCTGTATTTATCATGATACATACCCTTGCTCATATATTGATGAATCAGTTGACATATGAGTGTGGATACAGTTCGGCTTCCCTGCGTGAACGTCTTTATTTTTCAAGTAATAAGGAGGACCCCATGGCTGGACTCCTCATCTATACTGCCGCCGGTGACTCTGAGGGGACGATGGGAGGACTGGTCCGCATGGGACAGCCGCAACTGTTTGACCCCCTTTTGAGGCAGGCGGTGCGGAAAGCGCAATGGTGCTCTGCAGATCCAGTCTGCATGGAGATGGGTACTCATGGCGGTCAGGGGCCAAATTCCTGCAACCTTGCAGCATGCCACAACTGTGCGCTTGTTCCGGAAACAGCATGTGAAGAATTCAACCGATTTCTTGACCGAGGTGTTGTGACCGGCACCGTTGAAAACCGCAATCTTGGTTTTTTTCAAATGTTTATTAATTAAGGTGCAGTATGGACAGGGAAAACCAGATTGATGCTCTGCTTTCCAGTATCAATCGTGATATAGAAGATGTTCTGGAACATAGTGATGAAACCTCCTGGGAAGATCACTTTGCAGAAATAATGATTGAACACCTTACAGAGGCGGGAGAAATTGATGATGGTGAATTATGCGAATATAAGCGAAAAGGAATAAAAATTAATGGCTACAGTTATGGCAGCGATGTTGATTCCATAGATATCTTTACCGTTTTCTGCAGCAGGAAGGTGCCGTCTGCCTCGATAAGCAAAACCCGGATTCAGACCGAACTTGACAAGGCAAAAAATTTCCTGCAGAAATGTTTGCTGGAAGGTTATTTCAACCTGATTCCGGAAGCTTCCCCGGTGCTGGATCTGGCACTTCTGCTGCATGAGCGCAGAGAATCAATGCAGAAGGCCCGCATAATTCTGTTTACGGACTGCAGGAGTAAGCCGCTTACCCTGAAGGAAGAAAATATAGGCAGGCTGAAAATCACCTGCCATATCTGGGATATTCAGCGATTAAACCAACTGCTCAGTTCCGGAAGCAAAAGAGAGACAATAGAAATTGATTTCCAGGAAGAGTTTGATGAGTTGATCCCCTGCCTTGAGATAAGCGACGGCAATCCTGATTACAAAACCGTCCTGGCTGTTTTTCCCGGTAATGTTCTGGCTGATCTCTATGGAAAGTATGGGGCACGATTGCTTGAGAGAAATGTTCGGACGTTTTTACAGGCAAGAGGGAAGGTCAATAAGGGAATCAGGGCAACTTTGAATACAGAGCCGGATATGTTTCTGGCTTATAATAACGGAATAACGGGAACAGCTGAAAACATAGAATTTGAAAAGTTAAATCATGGTGATGGGATAAAGTACTTAAGAGATTTCCAGATAGTTAACGGAGGTCAGACAACAGCATCTCTTTATCATACTCGAAAGAGAGATAAGGCTGATCTTGCCGGTGCCTTTGTGCAGGCCAAAATCTGTATTATCAGTGACAGGAGAAAAGTTGACAAGGTTGTTCCACTTATTTCTAAATATTCAAACAGCCAGAACAAAGTAAGCGATGCTGATTTTTATGCCAATGATCCTTTCCATATGGAAATTGAAGAATTATCCAGAACGGTCTGGGCACCTGCTGTCGCAGGGTCAAATCAGCAGACACGATGGTTTTATGAACGGGCCAGAGGTCAGTACAATGATGAAAAAACAAAATTAACGCCGGCACAGAGAAAAAAATTTACTCTGCAGAATCCTACCCGGCAGAAGTTCACAAAAACAGATCTTGCCAAATTTGAGAATACCTGGAATCAGCTTCCATGGATTGTCAGCCTGGGAGCTCAGAAGAACTTCCGTGATTTTACTGCACGGATCAGTGAACGTAAGGGGTTCAAGGCGGATCAGGATTATTTCCAGAAACTGATTGCCAAGGCGATTCTGTTCAGAAGTGCGGAAAAAATCGTCTCAGGCCAGAACTATGGTGGCTATCGTGCTAATATTGTAACCTATTCACTGGCCTGGATTTCTTTCTTGTCCTATCAAAGAATTGATCTGGATAAAATCTGGAGAATGCAATCCCTTACAGAGACTTTATCAGAGGCAATTCGTAAAATTTCTGAGACCGTTCACCACCATATTACCAATCCACCTGATGGAAGAAATATTACTGAATGGTGTAAAAAGGAAGAATGCTGGAAGAGGCTGAAAGAGATTGAAATTCCCATCAACATGTCAGATATGAAATCTGATCAGATAGCAACTTCAGGCAGAGACAGAAAAAGTCCGGAAAAAGGTATCGAAGGACCTGATAAGAAAGACCAGAAGATAATCTCCGAGGTCATGGAGATCCCTTCAGAAAAATGGTTTGAAATTGCCCGCTGGGCAAAAGAAACTGATAACCTTCAAGCGTGGCAACGCAGTATTTCTTTCAGCATTGGAAAACTACTGGCCCGAGGGAACAAGCCTTCGCGAAAGCAGGCAATCCAAGGTGTAAAAATACTCAAGGAAGCAAGGAAGTTTGGGTTTCCGGTATAATCACTATGGATAGAATTCCTGTAATAGACCTCTTCGCCGGTCCGGGAGGACTGGGAGAAGGATTTTCTTCTTATAAAGATCAAACCGGGAATAAGGTGTTTGATATTGCCCTTTCGATCGAAAAAGACCCCTATGCACACCGCACCCTTGAGCTGCGTAGCTTTTTCCGGAAGCTTCCTGAGGATAAAGATTGTGATGAATATTATGAGTATATTCAAAACATATCTCGAACACGCAGCGTTAAACAACAGCATAAATTACGCTGTGAACTGTTTGACAAATACCCGAATGAGGCTCGACGGGCACGGCAGGAAGCATGGCACGCTGAACTGGGAAAAAGTAAGGAGCTGCATAAGAGGATTGACTCCAGGATTGAAACAATAACAGGAAACCCTCTGACTACATGCTGGGGAGTAATCGGGGGGCCGCCATGTCAGGCATACTCAGTAATAGGCAGGTCTCGTAATAAAGGAAAAATCGGCTACTCGTCAGAAAGTGACGAACGGACTTACCTGTATCAGCAGTACCTGAGAGTCATCGCACGTCATAAACCTGATTTTTTCATTATGGAAAACGTCAGGGGAATGCTTTCAGCAAAATTAAACGGCAAATCTCTTTTTCAAAAGATCCTGGAGGATTTGCGCCATCCCGGAAAACAGAGCGTATTCCCTGGCAGTACAGCAGATGATCTCGAATACCAGGTTTATCCACTTGCAACCAAACCTTCTGATCCTGAAAAATCAGCTGATTACATTATTTCTGCCGAGGACTATGGCATCCCCCAGGCCAGACACAGGGTCATCCTGTTAGGGATTAAAAAAGACTTTTCAGAAAAAAACCCTGGACTGCTGATACCGAAAAGGCCGGTGAATGTTCAAGATGTACTGGATGATCTGCCCCGGCTGCGCAGCGGACTGTCTCGCGAAAAAAAGATAAACAACAATTTTGCAAAATGGGCAGAAACACTGTGTGGAATTATTGACCAGGAATGGTTTAATAAAGAAAAATACAAACATCATTCCGATTCTATTGTCAAAACACTCGAATCAATTTTGAAAAATGAGCTCAACCAGGGCAGTGAATTTGTTCCATACGGGAAAACGAAAAGGAAAAAGTTTAAAGATTACGAACTGACAAAGTGGTATCTGGATGAAAGGCTGCAAGGAGTCTGTAATCACAGCAGCAGATCACACATGGTATCTGATTTATACCGTTACCTTTATGCTTCCACCTTTGCTGAAAAAAATAATCGATCGCCTTTACTTGAAGAATTTCCTGCAGAACTGATTCCTGCCCATAAGAACGTATCTTCCGGTCATTTTAATGACCGTTTCCGGGTACAGGTGGCGACAAAACCTTCTGCAACTGTGACCAGTCACATATCTAAGGATGGTCATTATTTTATTCATTACGACCCCGAGCAGTGCAGAAGTTTGACGGTCAGGGAGGCTGCACGGTTACAGACTTTTCCTGATAATTATTTTTTTGAAGGAAGCAGAACACAGCAATATATTCAGGTTGGCAATGCTGTTCCGCCACTGCTGGCAAGGCAGATAGCTGAAATTGTACACGACTTGATCCAGCGAACTTTAAATTAAGTAATGAAATGGACTCGCTGTCACCGGAAAAAAGAAGCTGGAATATGTCACGAATTAAAAATCGTGACACAAAACCGGAAATAATTGTTCGTTTTCTGCTGCATCGTGCAGGATACCGTTTCCGACTTCATAGAAAAGATTTACCAGGAAAACCCGATATTGTTCTACCCCGTTACAAAACAATTATTCTGGTTCATGGCTGCTTCTGGCACAGACATGAGGGTTGTCGCTATGCCTATAACCCCAAAACCCGGGTTGACTTCTGGCAGAAAAAATTCCGTCAAAACGTCAAGCGAGATCAAAAAGTTCAAAACGAATTATTGAAACTCGGCTGGAAAGTATGTGTAGTCTGGGAATGTGAAACCAGAAAACCGGAACTACTGATAAGAAAATTACAACAAATACTGAAAGGGTAGACTTTATTTATCTTGATGCAGCACGGTAATTGTAAAAATAATGACGATTCGGGTGAACTGCACCTTCACAGTAAAAATCATTCAATGACAGGGGATCGCTGTCGATTTAAAAATAAATCCTGAACTACCGGTAAGCCGAGTTTATATGGATCAGGTATGATGTCAAACACAACATCTAAATTATTATTTATTTCGTCAGCTTGCTTTTTGCTGAATAACTGTTTGCCGGTTTGCAGATCAATGTAGTCAGCCGCATCTGTATCTGGATGAAAGCCTGCTCCAATGAACCGGATCAGCTGAAAGTACCATGCTTCAGCATCATTGCGAGTAGATTTACTGCAAAGTGTCATGTTCTTATCTCCCCCTTGATAACTGTCTGAAGACAGAGAGTATTTCTGTTAGGCCTGCAACCCGGCAAGATTACGTAAAATGCCAGGAGCAAATTTACTGGTAGCATCCTGATAAATAACCTCCTGTTCCCTCCCTGTCAACATATTGATTAGATGATTTTGGGATTGGGTAGAAAAGGCTGTATTCTGTCTCAACTTATCAAGATAGTCCGCCCAGGCCTGCATTATTTTTGTCCGCACTTCCAGATGCTCCGCATGATTATATGCGGCTGACACCTTATCTCCATACACATGGTCCAGCTGCAGTTCGATGGCGGCATGCGGCCAGTCGAGTTCGTGCAGCAGGGTCGATGCCATGGATCGGAAGCCGTGGCCGCACATCTCATCTTTGGTAAAACCCATCCGCCGCAGAGCACTGAGTACTCCA